>NZ_JAHGAH010001359.1:0-437 GCF_030248475.1 Vibrio sp. D173a | reverse complement strand
ATGGCAATTGCGGGCGATAAGCCGATTGTTGCTATCTACTCAACCTTCCTACAACGCGGTTACGACCAACTGATCCACGATGTCGCTATCATGAACTTACCGGTTATGTTCGCGATTGACCGTGCTGGTCTTGTGGGTGCCGATGGTCAAACTCACCAAGGTGCGTTCGATTTAAGCTTCATGCGCTGTATCCCGAACATGGTAATCATGGCACCAAGCGACGAAAACGAATGTCGCCAAATGCTATACACTGGCCACCAGCATAATGGCCCAAGTGCGGTTAGTTACCCACGTGGTAATGGTATGGGCACCTCGATGAAGCACTTATCAAACAATTGGCCGCTGAACACGACGTTCTGGTAACGATTGAAGAGAATGCGATTGCCGGTGGTGCTGGTGCTGGTGTGGTAGAGTTCTTGATGCAAGAGAAACTGCCA
>NZ_JAHGAH010001358.1:0-897 GCF_030248475.1 Vibrio sp. D173a | reverse complement strand
TTAAAGAGGCCGATTACGAGTTTATCGAGTGCGGAGCCAACTTTGTTCTCACCAAGCCGTTACAGAAAAACAGCTTACAAAACGCGATCTACCAGTTTGAAGACCAGTTTCAAGAGAATCGCGAGCGCCATGCGTGCGACAATGAAGCCGCTATCCCATCTAATGTCACTCGTTTGATTCGTTATCCGAAAGATAAACTCCCAATGACAGAAGAAGAGCTGTCACGAAGCGAGTTGCTGTCTAACAATAGCCTCTCGTACCAAGATAAAATTGATTGCCTACAATCGTTAGAACACGATCTTGAGGTTCAAATTGATGCATTGATTGAGGTATTTACCCATTCACAGCCTCAGGAGCTCGGTCCTATCATACAAGCCATCAAAGGGGTGTCATCGGAGTTCAATATGTCCGAAATTCTGGCACTCATTACACAAGCCGAGCAAGATTTAGACGCTGACCAAATGCCCCCAGCAGAGCTATTACAACAGACAATAAACCGCTTAATGGTCAACAGCCACCAAGCGAAACGCCTTATTGATAAATACCAACATCAACTCAAAACAGGGTAAGGAGACGCCGATGAAATGGAGTGTCAATATTAGCGACTCGAGCTTGAGTATCTACCTTGCTTTAATTGCGACCATTGTTTTTGCTGTTGATGTTCACTTACCCCTTGGTATTGCTATGGCGGTTCCCTATGTTACCGTCATCGCACTCTCTTTGATTCAACGAAAGCCGGATTTCACGCTGATTTGGGCGATGCTTTGCACGGTACTCACCGTAGTTGGCTATTATCTCTCGCCTTTGGGTAATGATGCCTGGTTTGCCGTATTCAATCGCCTTATCACCCTATACGCGATTTGGATCGTTACCTTTGCTTCCATTCAAATAATGAGA
>NZ_JAHGAH010001357.1:0-892 GCF_030248475.1 Vibrio sp. D173a | reverse complement strand
TGACTTCTCTTACGACATGACAACTGAGCTGAAAATGGCTGACCAAGCGGCAGTGAAAGAAGCGCAAGCAAACCCAGAAATCACGATTCACAATTGGTCTGACGAAGAGCGTAAGAAGTTCCGTGAAATCGCAAAAGGTCAATGGAAAGCATTTGCTGAACGTTCTCCAAATGCACAGAAAGTATACGACTCTGTAACTATTTTAGCTTCTCTTTTGGAGGGCAATTGCCCTCCGTTTTTTTTGAGTAATACGTTATGACAGATAAAACGCCTCATGCGCCCCAAGAGCAAGAAGAGCAACCAAGAAACATTCTCGACCGCGCAATAATCAAGGTCAGCAATGTTCTAAGTGGTTTGTTCATCTTCACTGTATTGATCTCTTTTTACGAAGTGGTGATGCGTTATGCGTTCGATGCACCAACTACTTGGGTGCACGAAACCGCTTCTTTTGTTGGTGGCTCGCTATTTATCGTGGGCGGTATTTACGCTTTTGCTGCTAACAAACATGTTCGAGTTGTTCTTATTTATGATTCAGTTTCTTCTCAAACTCGAAAATACCTCAACCTAGTGCACCACATAGTGGGTTTAGCGTTCGCTGGTATGTTGGCTTACGCCTCTTATTTCATGGTTCAAGAGTCTTGGTTTACCCCTTGGGGCGAACTGCGTCTTGAAACATCAGGCTCGGTACTGAACGCTCCGTACCCAGCACTTCTTAAAGGCATCATCTTTGTTTGTCTTTGTATTCTTGTTGTCCAGTTTGTATTGCACCTAATCCAAGTGATTGTAGGGCTAGGGAAGAAAGACGATGTTTGATTTATCTTCTATTGGCATCGCATGGGGCAGTATCCTCATGCTGGTTATGATGATCGGCTTGCTACTTACGGGTATGCAA
>NZ_JAHGAH010001356.1:0-931 GCF_030248475.1 Vibrio sp. D173a | reverse complement strand
TCCAAATCACAGGCAAGCCCGCTGCCTTCGCCGACTTCTCTAAAGCTCTCTTCTCTGACTCGACCAATTTCACGCATCAAGTTTGGAATAGATTGGCTTGGGGTACAGTAGACCTCGAATTCACCTTGCTCAAGAAGCTTCATCTTTTTTGGGAGCCCACCTATCTCAATTGCCAATACCTCTGGAGATATTGGCGCTATTACTTGGGTATCAAAAGAGGGCGCATGGATTGGTGTGTGCGAGCTCTCTTGTTGGCTCATTAGGTAGGTGTTGAGCCTTAGGTAGTTTACGATATCCATCTCTTTTTCAAACGATTTTATCTCAGAGTATGGAATCGATGAGCCAATCGAGATTGAGATAGTTGTCGCTTGTTTATTAAGAAGCTCGCGCCCTAGCAGAGCAGTTCTCAGTAGCGGGTGAACTCGACCTGCTTGATAGAAAAGCTCACTGTTTTTGCCATTGATAAAGATAGGCACAGTCGTGGCTTGATGACGCTTAACGAACTTTGCGACTGATTTGCTCCATTCGATATCGGTGAGCGTTTTAGCCCCTTTGCGATAACTTGAGACTTCCCCTGCAGGGAACACTATCAACAGACCACCGTCGGCTAGGTGACGATTGGCATCACGAATCGCCTTGGCATTGGTGCGTTTCGATTCTTTGCTATTGAAGACATCAACACCGATGAAAAGATCATCCAATTCAGGCAGTCGCTTGAGCAACTCATTCGCTAAGACTTTCACATCCTTTCTTACCGATCCTACGAGATCCGCAAGGATCACACCTTCAATGGCGCCAAGTGGATGATTTGCCACAATCACGACAGGCCCTTCTTCCGGGATGTTTTCCGTGCTTCCCGATGCAACCGAGTAGTCGATATTGAGCGCTGATAGGGTGTAATTCATGAATTCGAAGCTAGATAACTCGTCTT
>NZ_JAHGAH010001355.1:0-1020 GCF_030248475.1 Vibrio sp. D173a | reverse complement strand
ATCAGCCATTATTGTTATCCTTTCGTTTCTAATTTAATGGCCAGCCACGTCTTTGGCGTGGTTCTGGAAGAATTTGGTTAGAAGTTCTAAGTCTTCAGAGGAGATATCGGTGCGGTCACCCATGCCTTTCGCAACTGGGCCCCATGCGTTAACCGTAAACTGGCCTGCTGGAATTTTTGCGTGACTACACGTTGTCGAGCTCTTCTGCGTAGTCCCAGATAGGCTCAAGAGAGTCCAATACATCTGCATCGATCTGCGCTGTAATTGCTGCTGTACGCCACTCATTGCCGTATTCATCAGCGTGGTATTCACCGGCTTCTACAGCGTTTTGGCCCGCTTCTGTCAGCATTGCGACGATAGAGTAAAGCACTTGTTCGGCACCTTTCATTTGGTAAGCGTGCAGCTCTACTGTGCGTTGCGTGCCTTCTGTCGAAACAACATCTAGTTTCGCCGTCGGGTTAATCGTGCCAAGCTCACCCATCTCGATGGTTTCAACTGGGTAAACCACTTTTGCATCTGGTGATGTTTTCTCTGTGAACGCCATTAAGTTATCGAACGCTTCGCTGTCCATTTCTGGCTCTGTAGCAAAGTGCGCTACGCCTTTATGACAATCGATACAGGTTTGGTTGTTCTCTTGAGCGTAAGCGTGCATTTTGGCTGCGTCTTCAGATTGCTCGTAGCTGTCCATCGTATCAAAGGTATGGCAAGAACGACACGTTGCTGAGTCATTTTCACGCAGTTGTGCCCATACCGTTTCGGCCATCGCCATACGGTGTTCTTCGTACTTCTCTTCGGTATCAATTTTGCCCGTCACAAATTCGTGATAGATGTCCTTAGAGGCTCTGATTTTTGTGATTACGTAGTCAATAGGATCCGAAGGAATGTGGCAATCTGAGCATTCTGCTCGAATCCCTTTGGCGTTACTGAAGTGAATAGAACCTTCATATTCTTCGTATGGGATCTGCATGGTGTGACAAGAAACGCAGAACTCTGTGCTTGATGTGTAGTGCATGACCGCAG
>NZ_JAHGAH010001354.1:0-705 GCF_030248475.1 Vibrio sp. D173a | reverse complement strand
GTCCGACAGCGCTTTCATCGCTTTTTTCAAGCAGCAGACAGGCCAAACACCCTTGGCATTTAACCGATAAGACGTCACCGCTTATGTGGGTATAAAAAAGCCAGAGTCGTGAAAGTGACTCTGGCTTTTCGATAGGATGCAATAAAGGGTTGAGTGCTAATCAATCAACATAAGTGAATCAAGGATCCCTTGTCCGCTATGAATGCCCCCTTCATTTTCGCTGGCGGGTTTACTGCGAATTAAATAGCCAGCATAACCGTTCATTTGCGTCATCGGCTCACCCTCAAAATAGAGACTAAACAGACCGATTTCACTCGCTAAGTCGCTCACCAAGGTTGGCTGAGCATCTCGAATCGCCAGAGTTGGCTCATCGCGCTCATGCGGATAGATCCTCTGCATCAACGCCCAAGCATCGTATTCACTTGGCTGTAATTGCTGCAGCTTTTGCGATACCTCTTCACCAAACACACAGTGACCGCCACCTTCACCTTGATTTTTCAACACCCAGTCATGCTTGTTATCTAGTTGGTTGAACCATTCAATTGTCGCCTCATTGATGGGCTTCATATCCGCCAGCACACTCTGAACCAACTCCGCCTCTTCAAGCGTTAACCCCCAACGCAGGTATTCACTGGCGGGCATCATGGTCAACAGCATTTGCATTGTCTTACTGGTTGCCAGTTGTTGACTGATGGTGGCATTCAC
>NZ_JAHGAH010001353.1:0-816 GCF_030248475.1 Vibrio sp. D173a | reverse complement strand
GTGTTTAATACGCAATCTGAAGTGTTCAAAGATCCTAAGGTTCGTGAGGCATTAACCTATGCCATGGACTTTGAGTGGATGAACAAGAACATGTTCTACAACCAATACGATCGTACGCGCAGCTATTTCCAAAACACAGAATACGAAGCAACAGGCTTTCCCTCTGATGCAGAAGTGGCGGTACTTTCTGAGTTTAAAGACCAGATCCCACCACGTGTGTTTACTGAAGAGTTCCAGCCGCCAGTCACCGATGGTAGTGGCCGAATTCGTAGTCAAATGAGAACGGCATTCAAGCTCCTGAAAGAAGCAGGCTGGGTATTGAAAG
Source organism: Vibrio sp. D173a (assembly GCF_030248475.1). NCBI lineage: Bacteria > Pseudomonadati > Pseudomonadota > Gammaproteobacteria > Vibrionales > Vibrionaceae > Vibrio > Vibrio sp. D173a. The sequence goes on along the minus strand of NZ_JAHGAH010001353.1, from coordinate 491 downwards.
ATAAAGTGATGACCAATGAGAAAACGGGGCAGACGCTCTCTTTCGAATTGCTAATTTACAGCCCAACCACTGAACGTATCTCTATCCCACTTCAGAAAAACCTGAAACGAATGGGGATCGATATGAAGATCCGAACGATTGATACCACGCAATACATCAAGCGCTTACGCGATCGTGATTTCGATATGGTATCGTCTGCTTACTCGGCAAATGCTTACCCAAGCCCGAACTTGATGATTGTTTGGAACTCGAACTACATCGACTCCACGTATAATACCGCTGGTGTTATCGATCCTGTTATTGACTCTCTGACTGAGCAGATCTCGAAGAGCCAGCAAGACCCTGAGAAACTTCTCACGCTTGGTCGTGCCCTTGACCGTGTATTGCAATGGAATTTCTACACTATTCCTCAGTGGCACCTAGGCAAATACCGTGTTGCGATGTGGGACAAGTTTGAGCGTCCAGATACCTTGCCAAAATACGATCTAGGT
>NZ_JAHGAH010001352.1:0-714 GCF_030248475.1 Vibrio sp. D173a | reverse complement strand
ATGTACATAAAGGTCCACACGGTCTGGGGACACAGATAACCACACCAAACACGGCCTAAAAAGGTGGTAATAAAGAACAGGCCGAAGGCTGCAATCATAAACAAGATCGCTAACAGGGTCAGATCTTGAGGGTAGAGGGTGGTACCAAAGAAGTTGAACTGTTGGTTACCAATATCCAGCAAAATCGCCTGTCTTTCACCAAATGGAATCCATGGGATCAGGGCGAACAGTAGCAATAAGAACCAGCCGCCATAGCGACGCAGTTGTTGAAATTTCCCTTTGCTTTCACGCACGTAGATGCGGTTATTGGGGTTAAATCGATCTCCATTACCTTTATGTGTCTTGGGATTAAAGGTTTTAGGAGTCACATCTTTGATATCGATTTTATCCTGACTCATGGACTATCCTTTTGATGGTATAGGTGCCTTTTCTTAGTGTGGGCACTTTATGACATTGCTTTAAGTAACTCTGCGGGAGAATCTTGATACCGTAGCTTTGGTATATCACTGGACCCTATACACGCTACTCTTATTTTAGAAGATTCTTATGGGAGGCGATTATAGCGACAATACTGTTCTCATTTCTTTAACGCTATCAACCTTTAGCAACAAAACTCATAACAGTTGTGACGAAAAAATAGCGAACAGAAACAAAAAAGCGACCGAATGGTCGCCTTTAAAATCGTTGAGCAAGATGTGAGTCTGATTAGATGAT
>NZ_JAHGAH010001351.1:0-685 GCF_030248475.1 Vibrio sp. D173a | reverse complement strand
GTCCCATTGCCCGCAGGAACTTGAATAGATTGTACTGGCTCTTCTATAAACTCCTCTTGCTCTTCATCGAAGCAGTAGAAGTTGATGCGATCGGCGCCAAGATCAACGGTGACAAACTGTGGCGAGTGCGTCAAGAACAGCGACTGATGAGCATGTGGCCCTGTTTGTCTATCTTGGTTAGGGCCTGAACCTGACATTTTTAGTGTTTCAATTCGTTTATCGATGGTGCCGTTGATACCCAAACTAAAAATATCGAATGTGCCAGAAGAGTATTGAGAGGTGATAGCAAACTTATGGTTAGGATCTATCGAAATATGACATGGGTGATCACCCAATATGACCCCAGAGTTAGATGCGACGTTTGAATCTGTCTCAGAGACATGAAATAGCTGAGGTTGGGACTGTTGGTCGACTTCAGATGCGGTATAGATGCCCAGCTTTGTAGAGACAACAAAAGAGGGGTTAATGCACTTCGCGATCAGTTGGGGAGGGTTCAGCTTACCTGTTTCCAGATCTAACTGAGTTTGATACACACCTTGGCTTCCGTTTGGATCTTCTGTGTAACAACCGATGGTTAAAGGGAGAGTTCTCATAGCGCTGCCATACTCGATGTAAAAGTGGAGCCGACATTGTCTTATAAAAAGGTAACTAAGTACTGAATCTAGGGGAAATACTTGGTGATGTG
>NZ_JAHGAH010001350.1:0-689 GCF_030248475.1 Vibrio sp. D173a | reverse complement strand
TTTAGCGATATTCAAGGCGATAGCGGAAATCGGAAGTGCGGTCAGTGGCGTGTTCACTGGTAACCTCTCAGGGGTAAATGACTTAACCGAGCAGCTGGCAAAAACACCTGAAGCACTCGAAAAAGCAAAAAATCTCGTTACCAACATCAAGTCCGTCACTGGCATTATTGATAGCGTGACTAAAACGATTTCTGGTATTTCACAGCTGACCAACGACGTTAAATCCGCCATCAAATTCCAAAAAGTATCGGAAGCGATGGATGGGTTTAACTTTAATATCCCAACACTCAACGAGAGTAATCTTGCATGGGATTTGATGATCACCGAGATTCGCAGCAATCTCAGATACGCTGACAGCTTGGGCATCAAAGGCGCAAGACAATATCTGTTGGAGCTTGAAAAACAGGTGCTACTCGGCAAAGCCATTAACATCACACAGCTCAATTTTGCTCACGAGCAAGCTAAGTTGGTCGACCTGCTTTTAACGAATAATGTCACTACCAATCAGTAACAACGACTGAATACTGCCATTGAGGGTTATCAACTAGACAGTGATAGCTTTGATTCCGTTGAGCGTGAGCTTTCTCGCGTTTTAATGCACTTCAAACGTCCGATGTACGTAGCGCTATCGAACTATGTTCAGGCATACGAATACTGGGCATTGAAGCCAAGTGAGATCACCCCTTCTC
>NZ_JAHGAH010000135.1:0-5143 GCF_030248475.1 Vibrio sp. D173a | reverse complement strand
TTCTCGCTTCTCGCTTACTTACACCACCTTGATTATGTCTATAATTTGCTTAGATTTAAGGCTATCTAGCTTGTCAGCAGCAAACTGCGTCGCAGAAACATGAAATCAATATTTTAGTGTTTTACACTAGTGCTAAGTTTGCGCGTTTTAGCCCAGTGAGAGGATCGTTTCTTGGCTGCTGAGCGCGCAATGCAGTGGAACCCGGACGATAAAAAGGTAAAACAATGAAGCAACGCCTGATTGTAAAGACCGCTTTGAGCGCGGCTATCTTGGCAACTCTTGCCGGATGTGCAACGCAACCAGCACACGAATGGAATGAAGACACAACTTACAAACTGACCGTACTGCACACCAACGACCACCATGGTCGTTTTTGGCAAAACAAGTACGGTGAGTACGGCATGGCGGCACGTAAGACGCTGATTGATGAACTGCGTGCAGAGATTCAAGCCGAAGGCGGTAGCGTGCTTCTACTATCAGGTGGTGATATCAACACAGGTGTGCCTGAGTCTGACCTGCAAGATGCTGAGCCTGACTTTAAAGGCATGAGCAAGATTGGTTACGACGCGATGGCACTGGGTAACCATGAATTCGATAATCCACTGGAAGTGTTGTTCAAACAGCAAGAGTGGGCAAACTTCCCAATGCTGTCTGCCAACATTTACGACAAAGAAACCGGCGAGCGTCTATTCCAACCTTATGCCATGTTCAACAAGCAGGGCATCAAGATTGCTGTGATTGGCCTCACGACAGAAGACACGGCAAAACTGGGTAATCCAGAGTACATCGGCGAGGTTGATTTCCGCGACCCGAAAGAAGAAGCGAAAAAGCTGATTGCTGAACTAAAGCAAACTGAAAAGCCAGACCTTATCTTTGCAGTGACACACATGGGTCACTACGAAAACGGCAACCGTGGTGTGAATGCTCCTGGTGATGTGGCCTTGGCTCGCTACCTAAACGAGGGTGACTTGGACATGATTGTGGGTGGTCACTCACAAGAGCCTGTTTGTATGGAAGGCCCTAACGTCATTAAGAAGAACTTTAAGCCGGGTGACGAATGTAAGCCAGATGAGCAAAACGGTACTTACATTGTGCAAGCGTACGAGTGGGGTAAGTACGTTGGTCGTGCTGATTACGAGTTCCGCAACGGCGAATTGTCGATGGTGAGCTACGATCTGATTCCGGTCAACTTGAAGAAGAAAATCAAAGTGAATGGCGAATCTCAGCGTGTATTGGTTCAAGATGAAATCGCACAAGACTCGGCAATGCTGGATTTCCTTCGTCCTTACCAAGAAAAAGGTCAGGGCCAGTTGAATGTGAAAATTGCCGAATCTAACGGCAAGCTGGAAGGTGACCGCAACGTTGTTCGTTTCCAGCAAACTAATCTTGGTCGTTTGATTGCAACTGCCCACATGGAGCGTGCTAAAGCGGACTTCGCTGTGATGAACTCGGGCGGTGTGCGTGATTCGATTGAAGCAGGCGATATCACCTACAAAGACGTGCTGACGGTTCAGCCATTTGGCAACATGGTGTCTTACATCGATATGTCGGGTAAAGAAGTTCTTGATTACTTAAACGTGGTGGCGACAAAACCCGTTGATTCAGGCGCTTACGCTCAGTTTGCTGGTATCTCAATGACGGTTGAAAATGGCAAAGTATCGAATGTCTTTATTGGTAATAAACAGCTTCGCCTAGATGGTCAATACCGCTTTACCGTACCAAGTTACAACGCGTCAGGTGGTGATGGTTACCCGAAAGTGAATACTCATCCGGGTTACGTAAATACAGGATTTACGGATGCAGAGGTACTGAAAGAGTTCTTGGAGTCACACAGTCCAATTGATGTAAATGAGTACGCGCCTTCTGGTGACATCGTTTACAAGTAAAAAGCGATTGACTCAAAGTCGCTGATACCATTAACTTAAAGCGCTGCCCTTCACTAGGTGCAGCGTTTTTTGTTTTATAAGGAGAATCTTGATGACTCCGGCCATTAATCTTGCGAAAAAGAAAAAAGTTACACACACCATTCACCAATACGAGCACGATCCAAGAGCAGACAGCTATGGATTAGAAGCGGCTGAGGTATTGGGACAAGATCCAAAGACAGTATTTAAAACCTTGTTGTTCTGTTTGAACGGCGAACCAAAGAACCTTGCGGTTGCGATTATCCCGGTTGATCAAAAGCTGAACCTAAAACTGGCGGCGAAAGCAGCAAAGGGCAAAAAGGCCGATATGGCCGATCCCGAAATCGCGCAAAAGACCACAGGATATGTTGTTGGTGGGATTAGCCCACTGGGACAGAAGAAAGCGCTGCCGACTTTTTTGCACGAAAGCGCAACAGAGCAAGACACAATTTGTGTAAGTGCAGGTAAGCGTGGTTTAGAAATCGAGTTAGCACCGAAAGATTTATTGAGCTTAACTCGTGGTCAGTTTGCCCCTCTTTGTCTCTAATCTAAATACATGACAAATAAAAAGGACGCCCATGAGCGTCCTTTTTTGATTTATCCAGTCAGTGAAGCGTTACTTCTTCAGACTCAATGTACCACCAGTACGTTTAGCTGGTTTGCTTGGCTTCGCGGCATTTGGGTTCATGTAATGCTGCTTCGGCTTACTCGGTGATTGAGGTTTGTTTGCTGAGTGCGTATTGCTTGATGCATCTGGTTTACGATGCGATTTACCATGCTCGCCTTGCGGTCTGCTGCGTTCACCTTGTGGCTTCGCTTTGTAATGTTCTTTTGCTGGACGTCCGCCTTCATCATCACGCTGACGGCGCTGTTGGCCTTTTTTCGAGTTCGGGGCATGACGGAACTCATCCGCGTTGTTACCACGGAACGTGCGTGTTTTTTGGTTGCGGCGCGCCGTTGAACCTTGGTTCTCTTCACGGCTATCGTACAGCTTCGCGTCGGTCGCTTTACGAATGTTGCGGCCTCTAGAATCTGTTTTCGATGCTTCTTCTGTGCCCACAGAGCCTTCGCACATTGCTAGGATCTCTGCCACTTCGTCGTCACTCAGGTAACGCCATTTACCGTTAGGAATGCCATCAAGTGAGATGTTCATAATACGTACGCGACGTAGCTTGAATACTTCGTAGCCTAGCGCTTCACACATACGACGGATCTGACGGTTCAGACCTTGAGTTAGTACGATACGGAAAGAGAATTTGGTCTCTTTCTCTACTTTACAAGGCAGAGTAACCGTATCGAGGATCTTTACACCGCTCGACATCTGCTTGAGGAATTCACCCGTGATCGGCTTATCAACACGTACTACGTATTCTTTCTCGTGGTTGTTACCCGCACGCAGAATCTTGTTTACGATGTCGCCATCGTTGGTTAGGAAGATCAAACCATCGGAAGGTTTATCCAGACGACCGATAGGGAAGATACGCTTTTTGTGGCCGATGAAATCAACGATGTTGCCCGGAATATCACGCTCAGTAGTACAAGTGATACCGGTTGGTTTGTTCAACGCGATGTAAATTGGTTTTTCTTTCGCTGCAACAGGGTTGCCATCAACACAAACATCATCGCCTGGCAGTACTTTTGTGCCCATCTCTGGTTGTTGACCATTAATAGTGACACGGCCTTGCTCGATAAGACGGTCTGCTTCACGACGCGAGCAAAAGCCCGTTTCGCTGATGTATTTGTTTAAGCGTTTTGCGTTGTCTTGTGACATGTGAGTCTCCTAACGTTTCACAACGGCGGTTAATAGAAGTGCCTGCTGCTAATTAAAGCAGCAAGGCGAGATAAGGTCGGGCATTCTAGCACCGAGAATCCGGTTAGCCTAAACGTTTTTGATGACGTTCACGCGTCTCCATTTTCTTTTCAGCACTCTTTCTTAATAGAACGTACACAGCACCACTGCCACCGTGGAATCGTTGTGCACTGTGAACACATTGCACTTCACGAATTTGTTGCAACCAACTCGCGACAAAACTCTTCATTAATGCTGGTGGATTTGAACGTTCACCACGGCCATGCACGATGACGACCGTTCGGATGTCCATCTCAATACATTGCTTGAGGAATTTAACGACGTCGTCGCGCGCTTCTTTTAGCGTCTTACGGTGCAGATCAAGTCGAGCTTGAATCGGGTACTTACCAAGGCGCAGCTTGCGGTATACGCCATCTTGTACACCATCGCGTTTGAACTCGATAAAGTCATCGGGTTTGAGCATTTCTGCATGGTCAATTGATAAGTATTCTGGATCATCTTCCGTAAGCCAAATTGCAGCTTCGCGTTTCGCCAGTTGAGCATCCGTCACTTGGTGCACTTTTTTATGGTTAGCGGTGTCTTGGTCGATAGGCTTTACATCGCCCATCATCTGTTGGAACAGATCAAAATCGTCGTCTTGAGACATAACGGCAATCTCATAAAGAACAGGGTAGGAATAGTAAGATTATATCAATGAGTGGTGTCTTGGGATCAAATAAAAAACCGGAGTGGGCAAGTAACCAACTCCGGTGCAAAGCGTTTCTAGAGCTAAGCGAGATCTAGTGAGGAGATTTGTCGTTCATAACCTTGTACACGAAGAAACCGCCGTAAAACAGCATTAGACCAATTGCCCCAAAGATTACAATCATTGACGATAGTCCCACCGCATTACCAAATAGGAGATCAAGCCAAAAGTCCATATATTTCCTCCAAGATATTTCCGACATGGATAACGTTAATGGGTGGCGTTTTCTTGCACACTGATCTGGATCAATTATGTTGCCGAGGTTAATAATCTGTATTTTATTGTGGGTTCTTAGTCACATTTCACGTGCTAGTGTTCAGTAAATCATCAAACGAATTAAGACATTACGTTTTTTTGTAAAAAGCGCTTGCGTCTCTCTAAAGAATCCGTAATATACGCATCCGTTGACGGGGAGAAGTCCTCAGTTAAACATCTCGGTGAATAGCGCAGCTTGGTAGCGCATCTGGTTTGGGACCAGAGGGTCGGGGGTTCGAATCCCTCTTCACCGACCACATTAAAGAAAGCCGTAGCAGAAATGCCACGGCTTTTTTGCATTTAAGAACAATAAAGTATTAATGCTGCATGAAGTAAGAGGGTGGGGGCTGGAATGCCAGTCCAATCGAATCCCTACTTCACTGACCACATTTAGAAAGCCTGCTCAATGAGCCTGTCTCTTATACACAA
>NZ_JAHGAH010001349.1:0-865 GCF_030248475.1 Vibrio sp. D173a | reverse complement strand
AATAGATACAAGCCGTAGCCAAAGCCGCCAGCAAGTAAGATCGCCAAAAGACCACTGCGCCATGGTTTTCGGCGAGGGGCAGGTTTTTTCGTCGTGCGGTTGTTTCCACGACCGCGCTTCACATAATCTCTATTAGCCACAAGTCTTTCAAATGTTGGTGATTCTGCACCCATGGTAATCCAGAATGCGCGAGGATAATAGTGTAGAAATGGAAGCGGCACATCAAAATGTGCCGCAGATTTATGTGTCTATTTTCATGAACTAAAGGCGGGGTGGTGCCGTACCCCGCTTGAACATCGTTGCCCTTAAGAAGGTCGAGCATCATTAACATCGCTTGGCGACCGATCTCATAGCGAGGCTGTGAAATGGTGGTCAGCGGTGGATCGCAGTACTGTGCAAATTGGATGTCATCGAAACCGACGATTGAGAGATCGTGTGGCACTCGCAGACCCAGCTTCTTCGCTTCTTGAATCGCACCAATCGCCATTGCGTCATTGTGACAGAAGATGGCGGTGGGTTGCTCTGGCAGTGCCAACAGTTGACGAACCGCTTGTGCGCCAGCTTCAAAGGTAAAGTCACCCACGGTGCTGTAGGCAGGGTTCATAGTAACCCCTGCGCGGCGCAGTGCTTGTTGATAGCCTTGCTGACGGAACTGACATAGGGTTGCCGATGTTGGACCTGAGATTTGCGCGATGCGCTTATGGCCTAACTGAGCAAGGTAGTTCACTGCCTCAAATGCGGAGGTTAAGTTATCGATGTGAACGGTTGGTAGCTCAAGCTCTGGGGCAAATTCGCACGCCATGACCATAGGCGGTAGGTTTTTCTGTTCCGCTTTGCTGACATCGAATGGGTGATCGGTACCGAG
>NZ_JAHGAH010001348.1:0-722 GCF_030248475.1 Vibrio sp. D173a | reverse complement strand
TGAGCGATTTCTCGCGTGATAGTTGGTACCAATGGATTTGTCGTGTTGTTCTTTTAGACATAATGCGCCTCGTGTTTATTACAATAATATTGAGATTAACCAGATAGCTTTGCGGCGATCAATGGATCCGTAGTGCAAAACCAAATGGGGTGTTGGGACAAAAAATGACGCTATTGAATGACTATCGAAGTAAAGCTGACGCAGAAGATGGTGTAACGATGTATCGTGAACTGTCTTTGTGGGAACTTGGACTGGGATGTTGCGTTAACAGCTCATGTTTTGAGCCAGGTGGAGTAATATACGCCTCGTTTTTTAATTTTCAAGCACTATTTCGATTATTTTCAAAATAAATGTCCTGTTTTTTCCTATGCAACGGTGTTGAGAGCACGTTTCGCATAATTATTATTTGTTCGACACAGCAAACCAGCCAGTAATTTCTATACTGATCATTAAGTTATCGATACGACTAACTCAGTTAAGAGATTAAGGATGATTGAATGAAATGGATTGGCGCATTTATAGCTGCTAGCTGCTCATTGAGCGCGTGGGCGAATGTCGAGCACTTTGTACGTTACCAATATCAAGACCAAGTGAGTTACGGTCAGCTCAAGGGCGAGACTATTACGCCCATCAAAGGTGATCTTTTCGCACAGCATAGTCTCTCTGACAAACCCGTAGCGCTTGCGGATGTTGAAATACTGCTTCCGACTCAGCCTGAGAAG
>NZ_JAHGAH010001347.1:0-748 GCF_030248475.1 Vibrio sp. D173a | reverse complement strand
TGGCTGTATTAGGCGGCATTGTGTTCGCACAGGTTGAAATATCACCTGCAATTACTTTCGTTCTCGGTGTCTTGGCTTCAGCTTTTATTCTTAACCTTTCTAGCTCAGACACAAAATCAGATTCAGAACCTAAAGCTTCAACTCAAACTCTCTATGTAGGTAACCTTCCATATAAAGCCAACGGTGAAGTTTTTGCCGTAAGACTAATGAAAGATAAACGTACGGGTAAAAGAAGAGGATTTGGTTTTGTTGTGATGGCCAGCAATGATGTCAATAACGCTATTGCTAGCCTAAATGATAAAGACTATATGCAGCGTACTTTGAAAGTGCGTGTTGCAAACGACCCTAAGCACCCAGAAGCGGACGGATCTGAACAGGCGTAAAACCCATTTCATTTAATGTTCTATTGAGTGCACTTTCTTTTCTTAGAGGTGCACTACAATATACCTCTCTCTTTCCAGCTATCTCCTTCGCACTCTTTACTTCTAATAAGCTCTGAACACGATTGGCAATTGCAGTGCCAGAATCCACCAGCATGACACCTTTTCCCAAGACGGTTTGAATTTCTTCTTTTATCAAAGGGAAATGCGTACAACCAAGTACTGCGACATCAACGACATTGATCATCGGGCTGAGAATCTGTTTTAGCTCAGTAAGGTCTATTTGCTCTCCTCGCAGTTTATCTTCTGCCATATCGACCAGTTTAGTTGAACCTAATAGCTCGACATGTTTATCACTAGAGAAGCTC
>NZ_JAHGAH010001346.1:0-745 GCF_030248475.1 Vibrio sp. D173a | reverse complement strand
TCTATGACTCACCTTGTGCTAACGCCCGTGTTTTCCGTTGCGCTAGCGTTCTTTTCTGTCAGCACGTGCTCTCAGCTGTTGGCGCTCAACCGCTCGATGTTTGAACACTCTGCGCAATCTCGGCTGTATCTCTACTGGGTTGCGATGGTGTCGACGGTGTTACTGGCAGCGATTGGTTCTGGGCATTTCGTTACGACGATAGCTTTCTCCTTGCTGCTAGTGCCTATGGTTGGGCTTGGCTTGGGGCAATTTGGTTTCGTACTTCCTGCTCTGTTTACCGTCGTGATTGTGCTGGTCAATATCCACAAAACCATCGTCTCCTATGAATCGGGCGGTATTACCGATCAGACGTTCTATGGGCTGATTGTGGTGTTGTTTACACTCAGCGTTATGATTTTCTTGATGATCACTCAAGCAATAAAAAACTTCTTAACCACCAAAGCTGCGATTGATGTTGAACGTCATGAGCCTTACACCGGGCTATATACCATTGCACAGCTCAAAGAAGACGTGACCCATTGTGATTATGAACCGGCACTTGTTCTGGTTGATTTGTCAGAAGTTACGCGACGCGTTAAGGCGTTAGGCTTAGCAGAGAAGAGTGAACTCCTTAAACAGCTGAGTCATTACCTTAAGCTGAACAATTCGCACTGTGGTCAAGGCTATATTGCTCCTTTCACCACTACGTTGATCTACATGTGGCCAAAGAGTGACGGCTTGGAGCCACAACTCAGAACACTGCATC
>NZ_JAHGAH010001345.1:0-965 GCF_030248475.1 Vibrio sp. D173a | reverse complement strand
AATGATCGCCAGTTTGAATACCTGCCGCAGCGGCATCCGTTGGGTGGATATAAACAGGGTTAATGCCTTTAATCGAGTTTAGGCGTGGTGACAAATTGGATACCGCGCTGTGAATGTTCGATTTAAAGTTAGTCAGGCTGAATGGCCACTCTGCTTTCGGGTACTTTGTTTCGAGTGGTGTGCCGTCTGCCAGTTTTTGCGGGTGCCAAGTCGGGCAGCCGCTGTAGAAATCGCCCGTCATGGTGTTTCTAGCGCTCCCTACGCGGTCGTTCCAAATCGCGACTGGACGTGTCCACTTGTACTTCATTTGCTCTCCTTTGTAGGCTTCTGTGGCGTTTTCAAAACGACCACCGCGAGCAAAAATGTACGCGACACGCTTCATCTCATCCGGAGTTAGTGCTTTTTGCATGCTTGGTAGTAGGCGCTCAAGCCCAGACCAAGCGATGTCTTCCGCACTCACTTCCGGAACGCCGCCTTTCACGTAGGCAAGGTTGGCAGCAGAACGCAGGTAAAAGTCTTCTGCGGCGTGAATACTGTGCCACCGACCACCTGAATCTTTGAGGGCGTTGTCACCAAAGCCGCCTAGATGCATCTTCTTCGCTACATCGATTAGGAAATTTTCTAAGCAGATACTGCGACCGTCTTCGGTTTTTTCTGTGCGTGATTCCACAATTGGCCAACGTGCTGTCACGGTTTTCACTGGCACATCGTGCCAAGGTGACGCCATCCCCCAGCTTTCGTAAGTGACCGTATCTGGCACGATGTAATCCGAGAGAGCCGTAGTTTCGTTGATAAAGGCATCGATAGAGACGATCAAACCCAGCTGCTTTGGATCTTTTAGCTTGTCTTCAAGCAGCGTTTTTAAACCCGGCACGCCATAAATTGGGTTCGCCATGTGGTTGATCCACGCTTTCACTCGGTATGGATAGCCATCGATCGCTGCCGATAGGTGCTCAGTAAGTAAA
>NZ_JAHGAH010001344.1:0-1349 GCF_030248475.1 Vibrio sp. D173a | reverse complement strand
GCATGTTTGAACCTTCTACGTGAAGAAGGCAACGAGAAGCGTCTAGCAGCAAAAACTAAGCAACTGGCTGACGGCTTCAAGCAACTGGCTGACAAGCACGGCATTCCAATGCTAGTGCACCAAGTAGGCGGTATGTTTGGTTTCTTCTTCACTGAACAAGAATCAGTGACTTGCTACGAAGATGTAACCAAGTGTGATGTAGAACGCTTCAAACGCTTCTTCCACCTAATGCTGGATCACGGTGTTTACCTTGCGCCTTCAGCATTCGAAGCAAGCTTCACATCACTAGCTCACGGCTCTAAAGAGATCGATGCAACACTAGAAGCGGCTGATCGCTGTTTCGCAATCATTGCTGCAGAATAAGGCTATTTAGCTTTAACATATTGATTATAAAGGCTGACAAGTGCAGCCTTTTCTTTTTCAAGCAAACCGAGAGTCACAAAATAGTTCTCACCTCTTTGCGACTTCCAGTTAGCGCTCCCAGAATAAAAACACCAGTAGCATTAAAGTGCCCAGCAACATTCGAAACCACGGGATCTCTTTTTTGACTTGCTGCTCATTCTCTTGGCATTTTTTGTCGTTATTACAACACCCCATAATGAAAACTCCTCATTGCTAACTCTCTGTTTTGCAGCCATTATAAACTGAGTTCGCAAACATAGAGACCACTACCGTGTCAGAAAAGATCAAAATTAACTCAAGTCATTGGGTGATTATTGTCGCCCTACTTGCGGCGGCGTATGCCTGTTATTTATTGATTGAACCTTACGTCAACTCCATCGTCATGGCGTTCATCATCTCGCTACTGATGTTCCCTATCCATGAATGGCTAGAGAAAAAACTGCCAAACAAAGCCAATTTGGTCTCTCTACTATCGTGCATCATTCTTACTTTCATCATAGTCATCCCTCTGCTCGCGGTCTTTGCAGCCATTGTTCAGCAAGGTTCGCTGTTCTCGCAGAACACTTATAAGTGGGTGACACATGGCGGCATCCAGACCCTATTTGAGCATCCACTGGTTGTTAAGGCTCTGGCTTTCGTTAATGACTACCTGCCGTTTGATAACATTGAACCACAAGCCATTGCGCAGAAAGTCGGTGAATTTGCTACTAGCTTTGGCTCCAAATTGGTTGGGATCAGTGCCAAGATCTTAGGTGATGCGACCAACTTCTTGATGGATTTCTTCTTGATGCTGTTCGTGCTGTTCTTCCTGCTGCGCGATCATGACAAGATCATCAGTGTAGTTCGTCACATATTGCCTCTGTCTCGCAGCCAAGAAGACAAGCTACTTGCAGAGATCGAACAAGTATCTAAATCCGCTGTTATGGGCTCATTTTTAACTGCGATTG
>NZ_JAHGAH010001343.1:0-858 GCF_030248475.1 Vibrio sp. D173a | reverse complement strand
ATGCAAGCCTTAAGATTTCCCCTTCGGTGCAAGACAAGAAATCAGCAGTGAATGCCATTCGCTTCCTGCTAGATGAACTGAATGCTAGTTTTGACGGTGAAAGTCAGTTCAATTACTCGTTTGATCAAAAGTTTACTTCGTTGAGTATTAATAACTTTTCAATGACTTCTGTTGTAGAAGCATCATTGGAAGAAGATTGCGTAGATAGTCAGCCTCCACTTAGTGATGTGATGGAATTGGTGGATGAAATGAACGGCATTGTCAATTTATACAAAGATGGACAAGTTTACCTTGATATTAAGCCAAAAAAGAACCTTCCATACAGCTATCAAGATATGGTGAAGTTTAATGAGCTGTCAAAAGTACGTTATGTCCAAGAGTTAGATGTTTACACGACAACACCATCTGAGCTTTATAAATTCGTTGACGCTTTTGATACCGTGTCTCCTTGGCATTGGAAAGTAAAAAGCTTCGAGTATCCTCAAAAAAATAGCCACCTTAAAAGTAGTGTTGGCTACAAACTGTCGCTCAAGTTGATCGTGCGTGGTTAGTTATATGAAAAGTAGATACAGCACGGGTTTTACATTACTTGAAATGCTCATTGTGATGGCAATATTTGGAATCATCGCAGCAACACAATTACTGGACTATACAACACGATATAACCAAAAAATCAGTCAAGAGTCTGGTGTGCGCATTGCCAATCTGGTGCTCGGCGTCCGAGCAAGAGCGCAAGATACGATTAATCCGTTAGATATGGATGATTACGATGATTACGCTGCGTTTAAGTTTGATGACTGTCTCAGTGCTGAAAACAATGGAATTCCAGTAGACGTTGGTAGAGGGCTGGTTGAAAGG
>NZ_JAHGAH010001342.1:0-725 GCF_030248475.1 Vibrio sp. D173a | reverse complement strand
TCACGCTTGAACGAATCCATCATTGAAGAGTTGAAGCAGTTACAGAAGAAAGTAAAACCGCTTAATAACCAAATCAACATTCAGATGATCTAATAGAAAGGGCTTATGTGGTGTGGTGTCACATCAAATAAGCTCTCTTGCCTTTGTGTTATCTTACACCCCTAAGTCGGTTAGTGATCAAGCTATCACTTTTGAGCTTTTGTCTCTAAAAAGCGAATAGCTGTCAAACGTCCTTACAACTCGTATGGCAAAATAACCCGTCTATATTTTAATGTATGTAAAATGATTTGAGAGTACTCCCGTATTCGCGGATCTAAATTGGAAATACCATCATGTCGAGCAAGCCAGCAGTAACGAGCCAGCAAATCGTTTGGGATCAAGCCATCTTAGACAAGTACAACTATTCTGGTCCACGTTACACCTCTTATCCAACTGCGTTGGAGTTCCATGTAGCTTTCACGGTCTCTGATTATGACATGGCGTGTACTCAGTACCCTGAGCGCCCGCTTTCTCTTTACGTACATATCCCATTTTGTCACAAGCTTTGTTACTACTGTGGTTGTAGCAAGGTGATTACTCGCCACTCGCACAAGGCCGATGAGTATCTCGATGTGATTGAGCATGAGATCCGTCAGCGCGCAGCACTGCTGCGAGGGCGTGAGGTGACACAGCTGCTCTTTGGTGGTGGTACGCCGACCTTCCTAAGTAAGGCGCAAATTACACGT
>NZ_JAHGAH010001341.1:0-528 GCF_030248475.1 Vibrio sp. D173a | reverse complement strand
GAGACAATCAAGAGCCAATTTGCGATCTTTTTTGTCCTTTTTCTTGTATTTCTTAGCCAAAAATTTATCAGTGTTTTGGCTGATGCTTCAGACGGTGATATTCCCGCAAGTCTCATTTTGTCGATTGTTGGGCTGAATATGCCTGCGATGGGATTGCTCATGTTGCCGCTGAGTATCTACATCGGTATCTTGCTGACATTTGGTCGTTTATACGCTGAAAGTGAAATTGTGGTGATGAACGCCACAGGTATCGGTAACAAGTTTTTGATTCAAGCTGCATTATACTTGGCATTAATCACAGCCAGTGTGGCCGCATTCAACTCGTTATGGTTATCGCCTTGGTCGCAAGACAGAGTCGAGCAGTTATACGAACAAGTAGCAGCTTAAAACAGTGTTGACCTATTACCTAAGGGTAAATTTCAGAGTACCCCTGACGGTTCGTCTGTGGTGTTTATTGATGATATCAAAGGCAACAAGCTAGAAAATGTTTTTGTAGCACAGACCGCGCCGCGTGATTCTATCCTGCCA
>NZ_JAHGAH010001340.1:0-568 GCF_030248475.1 Vibrio sp. D173a | reverse complement strand
AGTGATATTGCAGATCCAGAAGAGGATCGCGATACCTTACTGCAATTATTGTTTAGCATCGGTGTGGAGCCAAAGATCGGTCAAATCGTTCCAGCGTTCGTTTATGACTTCCCAGCTTCCCAAGCGGCACTGGCTAAGATTAATCCTCAAGACCATCGCGTAGCGGATCGCTTCGAGGTTTACTTTAAAGGCATTGAATTGGCTAACGGGTTCCACGAGTTGGATAACCCGCAAGAGCAGCTGCAACGCTTTGAGGAAGATAACCAAAAGCGTATCGAGATGGGCTTAGAGCCACTACCTATTGATTATCATCTCATTGAAGCGCTTAAAGCGGGCTTGCCAAGTTGTGCGGGCGTGGCGCTGGGTATCGACCGACTGATCATGCTGGCTATGGGCCATGATCATATCGATGAAGTCACGGCTTTTCCTTTCCCGAGAGCATAACTCTTCCTTTTGAGTCAGCTAACTCTGGCAATGTTAGATTAGCTGACCAATATCCCCGTTCCTACTACTGCGACAATAGCGCCAATCCATGCGTAGATATTTGGCCTTTGCTTGGTGTAAATCC
>NZ_JAHGAH010000134.1:0-6539 GCF_030248475.1 Vibrio sp. D173a | reverse complement strand
ACACACCCTAGAAAGGCAGAGCCAACGATAGTTATTTAGTTAGCTCTATAAAGTGAATTGAACTAAGCACGTTTTGGAAAACGGAGTTTGCCGCCAGTTCGGTAGATCAACAATGAAAACAAGATAAGTGCACAACCAACCAACTTATTTGCAGTCAAAACCTCACCGTACCAAAGCACACTAAGTATCACAGTCCACACGGGTTCGAGAATCATAATCAGCGCTGCGTTGCCCGCTTGAACAAACTTCTGTCCCATGGTTTGCATCACATAGCGTAAGCTCGTTGCCAAAAGCGTACTAAGAGCAAACCAAATCCAGATAGATGTCGACACTTCTTCAGGCACCGTTTCCACTGAAGATGAAATCAGTAAACCTATCAAACCCGTGATAAACAGCTGAATACACGTTAGCAACAATACCGGCAATTTCTGCGAGTACTTACTGTTGACGTTGAAGTGCAAAGCGAGCATCAAAGCTGCACCCAAAAACCAAAGTTGACTGGTAGATTGTTGCCAGCCACCAGCCAAAGACAAACACCCTAAGCCAAGAATTGCGATAGGCAGCGAGATCCAGAAAATTCGTTGCGGTCTTTGACGGAACATTACCCAAGCAACGATTGGCACAAACAGCATCGAAAGACTCATGATGAATACGCCTTCGCCCAGCGTGTCACTGATAGAAATCGCGTATATCCAGCACATTAATGCGCCACCTAAAAGCACGCCAACTCCCGCAGCCGCAAAGATATCTTTCTTATTAGCAGCACGAAGCGGCTTGATGCATAAAGGCAGTAAGCATAGAGAA
The DNA here is from genome assembly GCF_030248475.1 of Vibrio sp. D173a. NCBI lineage: Bacteria > Pseudomonadati > Pseudomonadota > Gammaproteobacteria > Vibrionales > Vibrionaceae > Vibrio > Vibrio sp. D173a. Next base: position 5,735 of record NZ_JAHGAH010000134.1, on the reverse strand, counting down.
GCGATGGTAAATCGCAGACCGATGAATCCGAATGGTGGTAGACCTTGAATGGTTTCTTTAGAGAAAATCCACCCTAGAGCCGCGATCATCGTAGTTGCGACGAGCACGAATGCAGCTTTGCGTTCTGAGTTAAGCATAATTACTCACAAAAAATACCCGACGACGGAATCTTCAGGGTTTATATATGATTGATTTTAATGCGTGATAGCTGGTTGTATTTTTATCGCAAATGCTGGACTGAATGTGTACTAAAACTGGGGAGTGCTAACGTTTGCGAAACGCTCACAGCATACATTGTGACTTAGCTCTCATCGAGGAAATTACTGTGAAACCCTGTCATTATTTCATGACGTGATGCAGCCAAAACACCCGCTGAACTCTTAGGCAAAAACTCAAACAAAGTAAGGAATAACCTCAATCTAAATTGAGAGCAAAATGCTACAATAACAACGAAGTAAAACAGACGTCAGGAGGTGCTTTATGAGACATTCAACCGTACTCTTTTTCATTCTGATAGCCCTAATTATCATCGCGCCAATCGCACTGGGCTCCCTGTTTAATCTTGTTACTTCCCTACGCTTAAGTTACCTCGAGGCCGACCCAATTTCTGTCACGCACGTCTATGACATGATGATCTATCGCGGTCGATAGTTTGTTTCCCAAGCTCTCTTATTCTCTAACCGCTCTTGCTTAAAACCATGAGCGGTTTTCAATTTCTACTGTTCTTTTTAAAACACCCCAAAGACGAACAAATCATACAAAACCCACCATTTTTCAAACGCCAAAAGCTAAGCATCTATTTTCACTTTAGTTTTATTGGCGCTGATTTTGTCCAATCCGCTGTGCCAGCACGTATTACTAATTAAATTCATATCTAAATCGGCTTGAACATAGCGATATTGCCAGTACCTGCTTACTCTTTAACTTATAAATATAAGAAACACGCCAGTTCATTCACCTTACAAATAAGAGCGAAGCGCTGGCTTTCATAGCCCAAGTTAGTGAAAAACGCATTCAATTTACTAGGGAAACAGTGATGAGATTAAAGAACACGCATTTCATGAGCACAGGTATAAAGGCGACTCTCCTCGCCACGATGTGCTTCTCTCCTTTCACTTTCGCATCTGACGCCAAAGTCGACGAGCAATTTGAGGTTGGTAAAGAGAAAGCGAAAGTATGTATGACATGTCACGGTGCTGACGGCATCTCTACCATCGACGCCTATCCAAACCTACGCGGCCAGAAAAAAAGTTACCTGATCTCTTCTTTGAAAGATTACAAAGCGCGGGAGCGGACTAGTGGGTTGGCGGTACTCATGCAGCAGCAAGCCGACGCCCTGTCTGACCAAGATATAGAAGACATCGCGCACTATTATTCGCAGTTAGGGACCGAGCATTCACCGTCAGATAACGAGCCCCAGCCTTAAACGAGGAGCGTTCTTATGGAACAAACAACTACTCAATACAACACTCAAGTTGTGAAGTATTTTGTGTTGGCATCGTTGGTTTGGGCGATTGCGGGGATGATCATCGGTGTCATTCTAGCGGCGCAGTTGTACTGGCCCATTCTGAACTTTGATTCGCAATATTTCCAATTCGGTCGTCTGAGACCTCTACACACATCTGGCGTGATATACGGCTTTGTCGTAAACATTTTAATGGGTACTTCGCTATATATTGCCCAGCGTACTGGCCGTTGTAATTTGTTCAACCAGAGCTTGTCTTGGATGGTGTTCTGGGGATGGCAACTCGTTCTGCTCTTGGCGCTTATTACCCTGCCCGCAGGCTATACGACATCAAAGGAGTATGCGGAGTTGGAATGGCCAATCGACGTCTTAATCGTCTTGGTATGGGTGCTTTATGCCGTGCTGTTCTTTGGCACGATTGCCAAGCGCAAAATAGACCATATCTTTGTAGCAAACTGGTTCTTTGCCGCCTTTATTATCGTGATTGCGATGATCTTCGTCGTGAACAATCTTGCCATGCCTGTCTCTTTGATGAAATCCTATTCCGTCTTTGCTGGTGCACAAGATGCCATTGTCCAATGGTGGTGGGGTCATAACGCGGTAGGATTTTTGCTAACTGCGGGTGTGATTGGGATGAACTATTACTTCATTCCTAAAGCCGCTGATCGCCCTATCTACTCTTATCGTTTGTCTGTAATCCATTTTTGGGGCTTGGTTGGGTTTTACACTTGGGCGGGTACGCACCACTTGGTTTACTCTTCGGTACCGGTTTGGGTGCAAAACATCGGCATCATCATGTCACTCATTCTTTGGCTTCCGTCTTGGGCTGGCGCTTTCAACAGTGCGATGACGCTGCTGCAAAACAAAGAGAAACTCAAATCTGACTATATCTGCTTGTTCTTCTTCTCAGCAATCCTTTACTACTGCTTAGCCACTTTCGAAGGGCCTCTGCTTGCCATTCGCTGGTTCAATATGCTGGCGCACAACACAGAATGGGTGATCGGACACGTTCACTCTGGCGCATTAGGTTGGGTGGGCATGTCTGGCATTGCGGTGTTCTACTACTTCATCCCACGTCTGTGGAATAAAACGGAACTGTGGTCGAAGCGACTGATCAAATGGCACTTCTGGCTTGCCCATGCAGGTGTTGCCATCTATGCCATCGCACTTTGGGTTGCCGGTATTGGTGAGGGCTACATGTGGCTCACTCAAAACGAGAATGGTGAGCTAGTATACAGCTTTATCGAAGCCATGAACTTTAAAGCACCATGGTTGTTCTTGCGCTTCTTTGGTGGTGCGCTCTTTGTACTCGGCTTGTTCCTGATGGCATTCAACTTGTACAAGACCGTACGTTCTCCGTCTGTACTAGTAGCGAAGGAGGCATAAGATGAGCAAAGACTTTACGCATTCAGTGATCATCTTGATCATCACCACCGTTGTTGTGGCTTCCTTCTCTCTTGCAGTGTGGGTAGTGCCTAATATCCTGCGTACTGACGACATCGCCAAAGGCAGTTTAGCGAAGCCATTAACCGCGTTGGAGCTTGCTGGTCGCGATATCTACATCAGCGAAGGTTGCCATGTGTGCCACACGCAGATGGTTCGCCCGCTAGAGCCTGAAATCAAACGTAACGGACGCGCTAACCAAGAGTCCGATGATATTTACGAGTTTCCTAACTTGTGGGGTTCCAAACGCACTGGCCCAGATCTAACCAATCTTGGACGTAAGTATTCGGACCAATGGCATGTGTTGCATCTTATCGACCCACGCCAAGTGGTTCCTACATCCATGATGCCCGCTTATCCTTGGTTGTTTGAGCAGACTTTGTCTGGTAACGCCATTGGTAACAAGATGGAAACGCTCCGTACGTTGGGCGTGCCCTACACCGACCAAGAGATCTCAGACGCGCGTTTACAAATACGCGGTAAAACCAAAGCGGAAGCTCTGATTCGTTATCTTCAAAGCCTTGGTCAAGACACAGCACAGGAGGTGGCACAATGAGCACATTCTGGAACTGGTGGGCAATTGCCGCCACGGTTGTCTTCTTCATATTGATGGTTTCTGTCATCATCAAATATTGGCGTAGCAACCATAAAGCAGACCAAGACCATACCATCGCCTCCTTTGATGGTATTGATGAAAAAGACGCACCGCCACCCAAATTACTGTTTGCCAGTTACGCGGTCGCCTTTCTGTTGTCAGCAGGATACCTAGTGTTATATCCGGGCTTGGGCGAATGGAAAGGTTTGGCGAATTACGATCAAAGTGATGATAAACTCAGCGCACCGTCAACGACGCTTGATGAACAATTTAGCCAAGTTACGGACATGTCGCTCGACGCATTGGCACAAAACGGCGATATCGTTCGTTCCGGTCACATCCTTTTTCAAACCCATTGTGCCGCTTGTCACCGAGACAATGCTCAGGGCCAAAAACACTTCCCTAACCTGATAGATAAAGAATGGATGTATGGCGGCGATGACGAAGCTCTGATTCATTCTATTGCCAAAGGTCGTAACGGCGCCATGCCGGGCTGGGTAGAGGTCATGAGGAAAGACGAAGTCGATAAGGTTGCCTATTACCTTGCATCCCTTAATCAACGTCACAGTGACGTACCAGAAGTGAAAGTTGAGTTAGGTAAGAATTTGTTCGTCGAATATTGCTCGTCATGTCATGGTGACGGCTCTATAGCAAATCAACAAACGGGCGTGCCTGACCTATCAGACAGTGTCTGGCTACATGGCGGGAGCATCGAGGAGATTCAGCACACCATCAATTATGGTTTGAATAACTTGATGCCTGCGTTTGAAAACCAACTTTCTGAGCACGAAATCCTCGCACTGGGTGCTTACATCCGTAAAGCGGGTGAAGAACAAGAGCTAAAGCTCGCAGCGCTTAATGCTGAGTCAGTGAAACGCGGTGAGTACCTTGCCCATGCTGGGGACTGTGTGGCTTGTCACAGTGCTGAAGGTGGCGAACCTTTTGCAGGCGGTCTGCCGTTCGTTACCCCATTCGGCACTATTTATTCCACCAATATCACGCCCCATGCCAGTGCAGGTATTGGTGAGTATGATTATGATGACTTCCGAGATGCGCTTGTGAAGGGTAAAGGCAAACATGGTTACCTTTACCCTGCCATGCCCTACACCTCTTATCAATATCTCACGGAACAAGACATGATGGATTTGTGGGAATTCATGCAATCTATCCCTGCGGTAGCTCGTCGTAACGATGAAAACCATATGATGTTCCCATCTAACATCCGCCTTGGTTTGCTTGGCTGGAATATCGTCTTTATGGATACCGACCCAATCGACTACAGCTTGCCTCAAGAACTTGAAGGACACGTGGAAGATGTTGAGAAGTGGCAGAAAGGCAAATATTGGGTAGCAGGCTTAGGACACTGCTCAGAGTGCCACACACCGCGCAACATTGCTCAAGCCCTAATTCCTGAGCGTATCTTCCAAGGTAACTTGATAGACGGCTGGAATGCGCCTGACATTACCTCAACAGAGTTGTACGTTGGTGGTTGGGATGAAAAGACGTTGACCGACTTCTTACACACTGGTCATTCAGACAAAGGCACCGCGTTTGCCGGGATGGCGGATGTCGTGAAGAATAGCTTGAGTTTAATGACGCGTGAAGACATTGAATCCATGTCCTACTACTTGCTCAGTGGCGATGTGAACAACTTTATTGCCGCCGACGCAGTACCACTAGAACCTAAAGGGTTCGATGACGACGCCTATCAAGATCCAATCTACACCGTCTACAAACAGACTTGTGGCGCTTGTCACGGCAACGATGGTAAAGGGCGAGATCCAATAGCGCCAACATTGCTAAATAACGGCATCATCATGCACAGCGACCCGTTCAACACCATTGCGGTAACTGTGCGAGGCTTGCAACCTACCTACATTGATCCAGAGCGTAATTTCATGCCGATGGCGAGCTTTGAGGACATCCTCTCCGACGCACGTTTAGCAGAGTTAATTACCTTTGTGCGTAAACACCTCGGAGACCAACAAGAAGCAGTTACTGCCGCTGACGTACAGGAAGTACGTGAGACGCTAGAAGCCGCTGGATACGCAGGAGGGCTGCATACAACACCTGATATGTACGATAGACGCGATAACAACATCAACATCCGCTAGTTACTGTTGAGGTGAGTTGTTGCCGAAGAAAATCGTTGATGAAGCGAATTGTTGTTTATACGAACTATTGTTGTTTGAACAAACTATTGCTGAATTTTGTCCAATCGAGTAGGAGGAG
>NZ_JAHGAH010001339.1:0-981 GCF_030248475.1 Vibrio sp. D173a | reverse complement strand
TGTCACCCAAGTGGCTTTTACCAACATGAACCGTGGCGTAACCCTTGTCTTTTAGCATTTCAGCCAGCGTAGGATCTTCTTTTTGTAATCCCAACGATGAACCCGGCTGGCCTACAGACGTCAAACCCGTTCTGAATGGGTATTGCCCGGTGATGAACGCAGAACGACCCGCAGTTGAACTGCCCTGTGCATAGTAATCACTGACCATCATGCCGCGTTCAGCTATGCGGTCGATGTTAGGAGTATCAACCGCGCCTAGGCCACGGTGGTAAGCTGAGAGATCGGTTGGGCTAACATCATCAAGCATGATAGCCACCACATTCGGTTGGCTAGCCGCCTGAGCGTTAACACTTGCCAACACCGAGAGTGCGAGCGCTGATTTAACAAAAGACTTATACATATATAACCCTCATGACAAAGAATAAACCGCTGAAATTGAGCGATAAAATGCACGTTCTCAGCGAACTTGTGTTGAGGTAAATGGTATAAGAAAGCCGCTAAAAAGAGCTTGATAGCCACTATTACGTTTTTTAATAGCGGCAGTTTAGGCAGGGTATTCTTACTCTCGGATCAAGAGCAAAACTAAGGCTGAATCAGAGCGGTGATTTCGCTCTGCAACCAATCAGTAAACGGGTTATTGCGATTGGCTTGGTGAGTAAACAGGGCCAACTCTCGGCGATAGGTGTCTTTTAGCAACTCAGATGTCAGCTCGACACAGCGATACTCTTCACCCACGTGCGAGCGACACTTATTCGAGGTGATGTAGATAAAATCGCTGTCTTTGACGATCTCTAGCATCAGGTTCATGTTGTTGCTTCTAAGATCGATGTGTTTATCCAAGTCGTGCTTTTTAGTCAGCATTTCTGATTTAGAAGGCTGAATATACCCAGGTATCATATTGATACATAATGGGTACTTCATAACATCCTCCAGTGCATTACCTTGCAAAGGATGGTCTTTGCGTAGCACTAGCATGAACTT
>NZ_JAHGAH010001338.1:0-793 GCF_030248475.1 Vibrio sp. D173a | reverse complement strand
TGTAGCCGCCGTCTTCACGTACAGAGTGACAAACTGCTTTGTATTTCTTCTTGTCAGTCTTTTTAATTGCTTTGATTTCAGGGAAGGTCTTACAACCGCCTTCAAGTGCAAGCTCAGCAAACGCATCGCGAGTACCTGATGTTGGTGGAGGACCAAGAACTTCAATCTTGATGTTTGGAAGAGCTGGGTTCACCTCTTTCCATGTTTTGTATGGGTTCTCTACTAGGTTGCCGTTTGCATCAGGCACCATTTTCGCTACGCCTTTGTAAACGTCTTGTAGAGACAGTTCAAATTGCTCAGCTTTTTTAGAGTTAGCTAAAACGATGCCGTCAAAGCCAATCTTAATTTCAACAATGTCGTTAACACCGTTTTTAGCACACAATTCAACTTCTGAAGATTTAATCTTACGAGAAGCATTGGTGATATCTGGTGTATTTTCGCCGATACCCGCACAAAATAGTTTTAAACCGCCGCCTGAACCTGTTGATTCAATTTTTGGAACCGGATAAGAAGAAGTACGGCCAAATCGCTCTGCAACAACAGTCGCGAATGGGAATACAGTCGATGAACCAACAATACTGATATAGTCACGAGATGCAGCATTAGCAACACCACCTGTAGCCATTGTCAGAGCAACCGTTGTAGTAGCAATAAGCGCTTTAATTTTCACATCAACCTCCAAGTTGATAAATGAATTAATGGAGTTAAACATCTGTAATCATTAAGATGCTGAATAATCAGTTCGATTTATGTTTTGAACTGCAATAATTCAACCAAAGGCTTGTGACATATT
>NZ_JAHGAH010001337.1:0-663 GCF_030248475.1 Vibrio sp. D173a | reverse complement strand
AAGACTTTTTCTCTCAAAACGACAAGACCAAAGCGATACGCGTCTATTCTTCCGATCACTTGCTCACTAAAGAGGGCGAAGACAACCGCTTCTTATGGTTTATTACCCAAGGCGAAGTGGCGCTTTATAAGAAAGACGAATTGGGACAGCAACGTGAAGTGGTTCGGCATACCAAAGGGAATATCGTTGGCGGGATGGCCTTTGTGACGGGTGAGCCCTCTTTTTCAACCGCAATTACCCTAACCTCAACCCATGTTATCAAGTTAGACCGCGATGTATTCTCGCAAGTGATGCATTCAAACAGCACCCTGTTACCGCTATTCACCAATCTGCTACTGCGCCACTTCAATCGCCGTCTGCAGCGCAGTATTACCACCAAGCTTCGCCTGCAAGAGACACTGGAATCACTCGAGTCGGCCCACCAGCAACTGATTGAGAAAGAGAAGATGGCAATGTTGGGTCAACTGGTGGCCGGTGTCGCTCATGAACTCAATAATCCGATTGCCGCAATTCTTCGCAGCATTGAAACGCTTGCCGACAATCTCGATTCTATTTTGGTTAACTCCACCTTGCCTAACTCGACACTCGCCACACACGTTCTCGACAAAGCGAAACAATCCAAGCCTCTGTCGACCGCTCAAGACCGAGATCTCGTGAAAGCCC
>NZ_JAHGAH010001336.1:0-790 GCF_030248475.1 Vibrio sp. D173a | reverse complement strand
CTTGATGCTAAATCTCTCAATTACGGTATGTTTGGTCACGTTGATGCCGGTGTCCTGCATGTACGTCCAGCCCTAGACCTGTGCGATCCAAAACAAGAAGCCTTAATGCATGAAATCTCAGACGAGGTTGTTAAGCTGGTGGCTAAATATGGCGGCTTGATGTGGGGTGAGCACGGTAAGGGTTTCCGCTCTGAATATGGCCCAGACTTCTTTGGTCAGGAGCTATTCACTGAGCTTCGTCGCGTAAAAGCAGCATTTGACCCGCACAATAAGATGAACCCGGGTAAGATCTGTACGCCGCTTGATAGCGATGCAGAGCTAGTGAAAGTCACTGACACTAAGCGTGGCTATTACGACTGTCAAATTGATGTGCAGGTGCGCGACAGCTTTAAACAAGCGATGGAATGTAACGGTAACGGCTTATGTTTTAACTACGACACCAGCTCGCCAATGTGTCCTTCGATGAAAGTTACCGCTGATCGTCGCCACTCTCCGAAAGGCCGTGCAGGTTTAGTGCGTGAATGGTTGCGTCAGTTGACTGAGCAAGGTGTTGATATCCTCGATCTAGAGCAACAAGCACTAAATGATTCAACGCCTGTGAAAACTATGATTGAGCGCGTTCGTAACTCACTTAACAAGCGTCACGAATACGACTTCTCTCATGAAGTGCACGAAGCGATGAATGGCTGTCTTGCTTGTAAAGCGTGTGCGAGTCAGTGTCCGATTAAAGTTGACGTTCCGAGCTTCCGCTCTCGCTTCTTAAATATCTACTACTCTCGTTATCAACGTC
>NZ_JAHGAH010001335.1:0-646 GCF_030248475.1 Vibrio sp. D173a | reverse complement strand
ATCCGCAAGAATTAGGGACGTTTGATGGAAGTTAGAAGTACTCCTGAGCGTCTATATAAACGCTCAGGCAATCTGATTGTGCGTACTGCAGAAATAGACGATGCGTCTTTGATTAGTGGTTATTTTCAAGCTAACCGTGAGCACTTAAAGCCGTGGGAACCCACTCGTGAAGAGGCGTTTTTCGAACGCACTGGTTGGGCTCAGCGTCTAATTAAGTTAAATGAGCTGCACAAAATGGGGTTGGCTTACTACTGCTTGATTATCAACGCAGAGACCAACGAGATGTTAGGCACCGTGTCGTTCAGTAATCTATCTCGATTCCCATTTCATGCGTGTAACCTGGGGTATTCCCTGGCGAAAGATGCGCAGGGCAATGGTTACATGCGTAAAGCGCTTCGCATGGCTTTGGACTACATGTTTGAAGTGCAGAAGATGCATCGCATCATGGCTGGGTATATCCCACATAATGAAAGAAGTGCGGCGGTATTACAACATTTAGGCTTTGAGAAAGAAGGGTTTGCTAAAGACTACCTTTTGATCGACGGCCAGTGGCGAGATCATGTCCTCACTTCATTGATCAACCCGAATTGGGAAGATAAATGATCGCGATGATCTAGAATTAGAATTTGCTGAGTGTTTAAGCTCG
>NZ_JAHGAH010001334.1:0-904 GCF_030248475.1 Vibrio sp. D173a | reverse complement strand
CGCTAAAGAGGCAAATTTGCCGAAACGAGAAATTCGATGAGTGGGAATATTCCTTTCTTTTGCTAACATAATTACTCTCTATTGGTGAACTTCTCTGTATACGAACAAAAAGCCATTTTGGATGATGGTCAATACAATAATTTACACCACTGACTCATCAATTGAAAAATCAAACACATATGCACTTACACCCTTATAATTCAACACACCAACGAAATGTATCAAGGTGGTAACCGAACGTTCCGATTGCCCGTGAGGTTTAACAGGAAATCACTTTCAAACAGGGTAAAAATGTTGATAACTCTGTTAATTTCCTCATTAGCCCAATATATATAACACGTTGAAAATAAATAAATACTTACATCATTTTGTAAATTCAAACAGTCAAAATGTGATATTCAGTCACGCGCTTAAATTCTCTTTTAAATCTCTTTGCAAACAGCGGTGATCTGGCCTAATTTTTAATATGAGCAAAGTAGCATACTGGTCGGTAAACATGGATGTCGACTGGGAGATTGGAGTGTTATATGGATTTAACAAACAAGGCCGCTCGCATTTTTATACCTGCCATTTTCGTTATTGTCTTTTCAAGTGGCATCGCTTTCTATTTGGCCTATGAACATCACATTAAAAAGCAGATCGTGAGTAAATGGTGTGTGCAACTGGAGTTTGTTGTGAAGCAAATGGGTGAAGAGCTGCGTGATCAAAACGCCTTCCTCAACAACATTGCTGAGCGAGAGAACTTCATTAAACGAGCTAACCTAAACCGAACCGTCTACGACGCTTTTTCCTCAATTGATACACAACTCAGCAGCACACGCTTTGGCTACAACACCAATAATTCATACTCATTCGCGATTGTAGACACGCAATCCAATCTCATCGCCAGCTCAGTGCAAACTTT
>NZ_JAHGAH010001333.1:0-869 GCF_030248475.1 Vibrio sp. D173a | reverse complement strand
GCGACACTTTTAGCTGCTGAGACAGCTTGCGGCATGAGGGTAACGCCTGCTCTGGTGCGAAGATCCCGGCCAAGATAGCCTTAACCAGATACTCTCGCACTTGTTCTTGTAGGCTCCTGGTTGAGTCAAACTCAATAAAACACTGATAGTCGATAGCCACTACGTCAACCTCCACTATTATTCTACGAAAACCATATATCTTTGGCTGGAGCAAGAAATAGACCACAACCAATATGGTTATTATTTATTTACAATCTCATAGCTGTCCCATTGCGATTTAGAAATTGGCTCTACCTAATAATCCCTTCGAATATCTAAAGTGAAAGTGTTCAAGAAAAACGTTCACGATATTTAAAAGGATGGATATATGGGACATGGAATGAATGTAAAAAAATGGTTTTCGCTAGCGGCTATAACACTGGCAGTGGGAACATCAGCGAGTGCCCTCAGTGCGGATCTTCCTCAGGTATTAGAGTCTGGCGTACTCAAGGTAGCCACTGAGGATAATTACTCTCCGTTTAACTACATTGCGAAAGGTCAACCAAGCGGCATCAACAAGGACCTGCTTGATGAGCTTCGCGAGTATGCCAAGTTCGACGTGAAACAAGATATCTTACCGTGGACTGGCCTACTTGCCTCTGTCTCAGCGGGACAGTACGACCTTGCGCTCACCGGTGCTATCGTCACGGATGCTCGCCTTCAAGTCTTCGATTTCACGCCACCTATCGCTTCTGCGCAACACTACTACCTTGCTCGAACCAAGGATGATTCTATCTCTGGCGTGTCAGATTTAGATGGTAAAACTGTCGGCCTACAGGCAGGTAGTGCCTTGTTGGAGCGCTTGCCGGAGCTCAAAACTATGCTAGAAG
>NZ_JAHGAH010001332.1:0-978 GCF_030248475.1 Vibrio sp. D173a | reverse complement strand
CCCAGTAATACCCAAGCCGATTTGTCTGAGTCAAGTTTGGCACTGGAATCCAGATCATTCATCAACACAAATTTTTTGCTGTGCTGTTGGCGTTGCTCTTCAAAGCGTTTCCCCGGCACCAATACCAATGTGTCGCCCGCAGTAAGCGTGATATTACCTAACCCGCCCTCAAGGCGTTCATGGCCACGGCGAATCGCTACTACTACCGCGTCAAAACGGTCTCTAAACTGGCTGGTTTTCAATGTCTTATTGCACACACTCGCCGATGAACTTACCACTACTTCAACAAAGTTCTGACCATTAAGGTGATGTTGTCCAAACAGTGTTAGTCCTTGGATCTCTTGCAGAGTTGCAACACTCTCGACATCGCCACAAAACAAAAGGCGATCGCGTGCTTGTAGCACGAAGTCTGGGTCAATTGAAGCCGTTGTCTTACCATCACGAATCACTTCCGCAAGAAACAGCTTACGCAGTGCTCTAAGGTTATTTTCACTTACGCTACGTCCCACCAGCGGTGAACCGGGTTCAACGCGAGCCTCCAAGAAATAAGGCAATTCATCTTGTGAACCATCATCGTAACTAGGCAGGAAGTAACTCAGTGGGATCAAGATCAACACACCACCGACCAATACCGCCAAACCGATCAACGTCGGTGTAAAGAAGTTCAAACTCGGTAAGCCTGCATCTTCAACAAAGCTGTTGATGATCAAGTTGGTTGAGGTGCCGATCAATGTCAGGGTTCCACCCAAAATCGCAGCGTACGAAAGTGGGATAAGTAGCTTAGAGGGTGCATGTTGCTGATTGCGTTTGATCGCACCGATCAATGACACGACAACAGCAGTATTATTAGTAAAGGAAGAAAGTAACGCTGTGGAAACACCCAACTTTGCCACCACTGTACCAAGCCGACCTTCTGAAATGTTTCGGCTTACCCAGCTGATTAAGCGAGTTTTCTCCAACGCACATGAAGCGAGAATG
>NZ_JAHGAH010001331.1:0-841 GCF_030248475.1 Vibrio sp. D173a | reverse complement strand
GAGGAGCAACAAGCTAAGTACGAAGAGAAAATTGCAGAATCTGCTTCTAAAGCGAAAGCGCTAGAGAAAGAGATTCAGAAGCTGAAAGAGAAGATGGCTGCATCTGAAAGTGCAAACATCATGGGTAAAGCACAAGAAATCAACGGCGTTAAAGTTCTTATCGCTGGTATGGAAGGTGCAGATCCTAAGAACCTACGTACTATGGTTGATAACGCTAAGAACCAGATGGGCAGCGGCGTTGTTATGCTAGCAAACATCAACGGTGAAAAGATTGGTCTTATCGCGGGTGTAACTAAAGACCTTATCGGCAAAGTAAAAGCGGGTGACCTAGTGAAGATGGTTGCTGAGCAAGTTGGCGGTAAAGGTGGCGGTCGTCCTGACATGGCTCAAGCGGGTGGTACTGATGTATCAGCGCTACCAGAGGCGATGAAGTCAGTTCAGCCTTGGCTAGAAGAACGCCTGTAAGACTTATCTCTTGATTCAAAGATGCCCAATCACCCGATTGGGCATCTTTTATTTTGTATCATCGTTAATTGTTCAAACTTCTAGAATTTGTAACTGTTAACCAAACAGAATCAATAAGAGTTAACCAAGAAGCCGAAAAACCGTTCGACCTCTTGGTTAACTTTTATGACTTCGCTATGACGTGAAGTGTGTTGTTTTGTCATATATAGACATTGGTCTTGGGAAGGTGAGGACGGGTGAAAATGCCTCTTATCGTGCAAAAATTTGGTGGAACGTCAGTGGGCTCTATCGAGAGAATCCACTCAGTTGCAGAGAAAATCATTGAAGCTAAGAACGACGGAAATCAAGTCGTGGTGGTGGTCTCTGCGATGTCAGG
>NZ_JAHGAH010001330.1:0-652 GCF_030248475.1 Vibrio sp. D173a | reverse complement strand
TTGGGTACCGAGTAACCAACCTAGGATGACAAAATTACTCAGTGCAGCGGGCGCACTCCAAGCACGGATAGAAAAGTACTGCTCACCATAGAACTTCACCTGTTCACTGGCACTACTAAGAGAGAAGACGGTATCTGCGACCACACCGTGCAGCAGTAAGAACAGAGCCGCAAATCCTAAGCTCATCGTGATGCCTTGAACAAACACCAACCCCAGTTGCTGATTATCGCTGGCACCATAAGATTGAGCAGCTAAGCCGGTCGTCGACATTCGAAGAAAGCCCAGCAACCAAAAGGTCACACTGATCATGGTGCCACCTAAAGCCACACCACCTAGATACCACGCATGTTCTAGATGACCTATCACAGCCGCATCCACTAAACCGAGTAGTGGAACGGTGATATTGGAGAGAACCATAGGTATGGCGAGCATCAACACGCGCTGATGAACCGATGTGTTGGTTAGAGTTTGAAAAATAGATTGGGGAAGAAATAGCTTCACGATCACCTCTTTGATTTGAGGTGATAGTTTAACCTAGGCGATCAAGTTTCACTATGTCGTGGGTAGAGCCTCAACTCAGGTATGAATAGAGGTGATCCGCGAAGATATTACAAAGGTGTTTACCACTTCGTGACGATTAACTGAGGTGTCA
>NZ_JAHGAH010000133.1:0-30853 GCF_030248475.1 Vibrio sp. D173a | reverse complement strand
CTTAACTGATCGGCATTAGGGCAATCGCTCTGCCTTTTTGTTTTTTGACGCCAAGAGTGAGTGACCCAAATCGCAAATTGATTAACGGCACGAGAGAAATGTGCCACCGGCATTTGTTAATTCTTTGTTATCGCTTCAAGTTTGTTAGAATGTTCCGCTAAATCAGGGGGGAGTGAGATGAATGCCGAAGCGAGCAAGTTTGATATTAATAAACGATCACCGAGAAGTTTTATTGATTGAACGAGTGAAGGGCGATAGACACTATTGGGTGTTTCCTGGCGGTAGTGTAGAGGATGGAGAAATTCTTTCTGAAGCGGCGAAACGCGAGGCACTGGAAGAAACCTCTATAGAGCTGATATCCCTCACACCTGTGTTTCAGATTCAAAATCAAGGCCGAAAGGATCATTACTTCTTATCCCATATCGGTTCAGCCACCCCTACGCTAGGTAATGGCCCCGAACAACAAAGGCAATCGGCTTCCAATCAATATATTTTGAGATGGGTGAGTTTTACTGAACTAGCCGTGCTTCCTCTCTTTCCAGTAGAAGCGAAACAAATATGCCTTCAGAGCGCGGAGGTATTCTGTGGTTGATAAAGTGTGTCCTCTGCTGTTGCGAAAACAAAACCGCGAGATTCTTCTTTTCAAACATCCTCTTGCCGGCGTTCAGTTGGTGAAAGGCACCGTTGAACCCTTCGATTGCGACTTCTTCAGTGCGGCAAAAAGAGAATTGGCAGAAGAGTCGGGCATCGAATTGGTCAATCACACAACCTACTTAGGGGCTTGGGAGAGTGGATTTCAGGAGCAACGTTGGCATTTCGTTTTGTGTGAATGTGAAGCGTTGCCGGAACATTGGGTCTTCCACACTCAAGATGATGGTGGACATGATTTCGAATTCTTTTGGCATGAAGTTGCGAAAGACATTTCCTCCAATGCGCACCCTGTCTTTCAGCGTGCTTTAGAGCAGGTTCGTGAGTTTATCCGCATTGGGGCAATTAAATGAAAGTTGAAATCGGTATCCACACGAGTGCAGAGTTGCTTCAAGAACTAAAGGAACAACGCATTCAACTCAATCCGTTTGCCTTGCAGCTATTTGAAGACCAAATGATACAAACCAAACAACGTGGCCAGACATTGTCTGTATTGGTAATAACGCCTTCGGATTTGGGGGCACCTTTTGGCGCAACGCTGGCTGAGCTTGTTGAACATGCAGCTCAGAAAGATCTAGAGCCTTGTCCGCTCGCGGTCGCACCATACTTGTTACTTCAAGATATTTTGCTCACAAAAGATGAATACGTAACGCTCGCTTCTTTGCCTATAGCTAAAGAGGAGACCTATCCTAGAGGCTTGTATCTGCGTAAGCGGGATGATGGTTTGTGGCTAAGAGGCTACCGATGTGATGATGATTTTATCTTTCCGCCTTCAATGAAGTTTGTGTTCATTGACTTAAAAGCACCACAAGAGGGATAACTTTGACCTACGTTTACCATCGCGTACCAAGCAATTTGACGGGAGACCGATTGAAACCTCTTAACTGCTTGAAAGCGTCACACCCGAATTTGTATCAACAACATGTCAAGAAATACGAGTATCGCCCGCAAGCTCTACAGCGTCGTATTCATGGGTTGGATTGCTATTGGAACGACGTGCTTCACTTTACGCCGATTCATCCGGGCAAGGTACTAGAGGGATTGAGAAAGTACGGCCTTGAGACGACAACGCTAGGTCGTTGGTTTCGATTTGATGTGAGAGAACTCGGCTTTGATCAAACCAATACCGTGATTTTCTGGTCGCCCAATCAAGAATTTGGTGATTGGAAAGAATCAAAAGAGGATTTTATGCCTTACAGAGAGACCGAACTTTCACAACTCAGCGAACTTCCGAGCAAAACGCTACGCTTTTATCAGGAGCGAATCGATAAGGAAAAAGTGCCATTGTTATTCTTTCGTACCCCTCACGTACTGTTTAAAGGCACTGTCGCTCTCAAAAATGGCGTCGAAATTACAATTATTTAGCTGGTTTCTATATGCTTTGCGCATTCATTCAGATAAGGAAAGGAAACGATAATGGATAAATTCGTACAGTTTCTCCTATGCCTTTGCCTGACAATGGGTGGTGTCATCCACATTTACGACAATATTGTCGATGGCTTTTTGCCTTACGATTTTGCCCCAGGCTGGTTAAATATGTATTGGAGTGCGCTTGGCCTCCTTGATTTGCTTGCCGTGTATTTATTGATCAAGCATCGCCGAACAGGGCTGGTTTTACTGTTATTGATCATGTTGAGCAGCGTTGGCTTCAACTCTTATGCGCACTATGGATTAGGCGTACTAGAGAGCAGTGGACAACTACAGTGGCAAACGTTGTTGTTAGGATTTTCTATTGGAGTATCTATCTGGCTGTGGAATTCGCAAAAGCAGCGCCGATCACGTCAGATATTCCGTTAATTTTTTAGACGTTACGTATTTTTCAACAGGGAAGTGTTATGGATAATTTTAAGGAGCTAGCAAGCTTCGGCATTTTTGCAGCGTTATCAGGCTTTAGTTTTGGCGCCATCTTTTTTGGGATCGCATTTGTATATTCGGCCATCAACAAACAACAAGACGTGAGTGTACTCGCCATTTCGTCGATTATCTTGGGTATTATCGGCTTGTTTGTTGGCGTGACCCAGTCAAATAAAAAACGCGATTTGATTAAAGCTTAAGCTCATTAAAATAGAAAATGCTTAAACGCGTTTCGAGTGAAAACCCTTCGGTAGTATCCCTTACTAAAGATTGCTTTCAAGAATTGAGAGCAATCTACTTCCCAAACAAAACCGCAAAGCCGACTTCGAGCAACGACGAGTGGGTCACTTATGCCTATTTTGTTGATGCCAAAGCTGTTGCTTGCATCAAAGTCAAATCAACAAATAGCGAACTGCAATTGTCGGGGTTAGCCGTCGACAGAGCATATCGTAAACAGGGATTCGCTCGTCGATTAATTACGGCTACTTGTGAGTTATATAACTCGGCGAAAACTTTGAGCGTCTGGTGTGTGGAAGAAACGGGGAATGTCGAGGTGTTCAAAGCACTCGGTTTTGAAGTGCTGCAAAGTGAGGAGTCGACGTTATTCTCATTAACTAATGGTAACTCTGCAACAGAAGTTAAGCTGGTTTATTCAACCCGAAACACACATGGATGAGTTGCGGTCGCATGTTCGTGATACATATCATCTAGGTAGGTCAATAACTCGTCCTCATCGAGAAAGGGCGGCACTACAAAGTATCTTATTGGGCGCTTTATCGAAGTTTCCGAATCGATATAAAGCCTCCAAATCCCATCTTTGCATTTAGCAAGCATGATCTTTCCAAACACATTCACTTTCATTGAACTGCTCATAAGGAAGACTTTTCCTTGTAACGAAATGGCTGGGTAATCAGTTTATCTAATCTTTGCTCGTCTTTGTCGCGAATCTCTGGAACACCAATCACAACATCATCATGACCTAATTCCGGTTGAGCGCGGTAAGTGCCAAACAAACGATCCCATATCGACAAGAAGAAACCAAAGTTTGAATGTGTCTCGCGCACGATGACAGAGTGGTGCACTCGGTGCATGTCTGGCGTCACAACCAATTTGCGTAACTTCGCATCCCAAGGTAGTGGTAGCTTTGCATTGCTATGGTTAAACATCGCGCTGGCATTCAATACGATTTCAAACACCACGATGGCGATAGGAGACACGCCCAAAGCGAAAACAGCAGCGATTTTTACAATCATTGAGAGAATGATTTCTATCGGGTGGAATCGTGTCCCGGTTGTGACATCGATATCCAAGTCAGCATGATGCATGCGGTGAAGCTTCCACAGCGGTTTAACGCGGTGGAAAACTAAATGCTGTAGATAAATGATGAGGTCGAGTAACACTACGGCTATCAGCACATTTAACCAAGTCGGGAAGGCAAGAGCATTGAGTAGACCCCATTGGTTTTCATAAGCGATGATGGCAGCTTGGAAAGCGGCAATAGGCATGACAACGGCAATAACGATGCTGTTTAGTGCGACCAGTGTGAGGTTGTTAAACCAGCGAAATGAACGGTTGACACTCAACTGCTTTCTCGGAAGCTTGTTTTCCCACAGAGTACAAAGCAACAAAACACCAATAAAGATGCTGAGTCGTAGCCAAGAAGGGTCGTTAAATGCAGTTTCGGTCACGCTAATTTCCTTGATTGATTCGCTCACTTGTTAGGACCTTAAGACTCCACCGTATCTTTCACCGAGAAGAAAAGAATGTGAATATCAGTTCGTTTACGAGCATTTCTTGAGACTCACTGGCGATGCAAGTAGAATCGCGCTCTACTTCATACATGCACTTATTCTAACTGGCACTTTCTATCCATGAGAATCCACGCTTTCCATCGTTTATACCAGCACCGTCAATCTATCTCAACGAAGCCGTTTAACGCTCGTGGCTGTAAAGTGGTTCGCTGTCCTTATTGTCAGGTATCTGAACAATATTGTTTGTGCGACATTCAGCCGAACATCGAATCCAACATTGCCTGTATGTTGATCGTATCGGAAAACGAAGTGTTCAAGCCGAGTAATACTGGGCGCCTAATTGCTGATACGATTCAAGAGACCTACGTGTATCAATGGAATCGTACTGAGCCTTCTCAAGAAATGCTGGCACTGCTAGAGAACGATGCTTATCAACCTGTGGTTGTCTTCCCTGCAGATTATGTGGATGAGCCTGAACGTTTGTTAGGCGGTTTAAATCCAGAGCGTTTGAAGACAGCCGATGGCTCAGGCAAAAAGTGGTTACTGATCTTCATTGATGGCAGTTGGCGTGAGGCGCGTAAGATCTTCCGCCGTTCAGAGTTTCTTAAATCTTTGCCTGTGCTTTCCATTGAGCCGGAATCATTGTCTGAATACATCATGCGCCGCTCGGACAATGAGCAGCATCTGTCTACTGCAGAAGTCGCGACGTTGGTATTCAAACAGGCAGGTGAAGAGCAAGCTTCGGAGTGTCTGCAATTGTGGTTTGAAGCCTTCCGTGAAACCTACATGCTGACGAAAACGCGAGTAAAAACCGACTGGTCTCGACCGCATCTGAAACGTTTCAAAGAGTGGGCTAAAATCGAGAGCTAACTCTAAGGAATGAACTTTTGTTGATGGCTTGTTGTTCAACTGGCTTCAACGAGGGGATAAATCTGCATTCCGTCACGGTTTGCAGGCGTACAGATATGGATAATGCCTAAAGTTTATCTTTTTGACTCCAGCATATTTTGGGAGTCGTTTGAGCATTTTAGGAGAGAATTGCATGTATTACGGCTTTGATGTCGGTGGCACTAAAATCGAGTTTGGTGCGTTTAACGAAAAACTTGAGCGTGTAGCAACTGAACGTGTACCAACACCAACAGACAACTACGATTTGCTGGTAGAAACCATCGCAGGTCTCGTTAACAAATACGATGCGGAATTTGGTTGTGAAGGTACGATTGGTCTTGGTCTTCCTGGCATGGAAGATGCGGATGACGCAACCGTACTAACGGTTAACGTGCCTGCAGCAAAAGGCAAACCACTTCGTGCGGATCTGGAAGCTAAAATCGGTCGCAGCGTAAAAATTGAAAACGATGCAAACTGTTTCGCGCTTTCTGAAGCATGGGATGAGGACCTTCAAGACGAACCGTCTGTACTAGGTTTGATCCTTGGTACGGGTTTTGGCGGCGGCTTTATCTACGAAGGTAAAGTATTCTCTGGCCGTAACCACGTAGCGGGTGAGGTAGGTCATACTCGTCTTCCTCTTGACGCTTGGTTCCACCTAGGCGAAAACGCGCCTCTACTAGGTTGCGGTTGTGAAAAGAAAGGTTGTCTAGATAGCTACTTATCTGGTCGTGGTTTCGAGCTTCTTTACGCGCATTACTACGGCGAAGAGAAGAAAGCGATCGACATTATCAAAGCAAATGCAGAAGGCGAAGCAAAAGCGGTTGAGCACGTTGAGCGCTTTATGGAGCTTCTTGCAATCTGTTTCGCGAACCTGTTTACTGCGACTGACCCACACGTTGTTGTACTAGGCGGCGGTCTATCTAACTTCGAACTGATTTACGAAGAGATGCCAAAACGTATTCCTAAGTACCTGCTTTCTGTCGCGAAGTGTCCAAAGATCATCAAAGCAAAACATGGTGATTCAGGCGGCGTACGTGGTGCAGCGTTCCTAAACATCAAATAATCGTCTGAGTTTATCGGTAAGCGAAAATACATAAGACCTATATTGAAAGCCTCGTTTTCCTTTAAGTTAAGGTTAAGCGGGGCTTTTTACTTATAGAGAACGAACAAAAAGAATAGGTATAAAAACGCGAGTTTTTGTTTTGGTCTGTGTAGTTTGGCTTATTTGTTCTTTTTACCTACGCCCAAGTTTTCTTTTTGAGCTAGGGTGATCTTGCTAAAGCCTAGTTTTCTGAAGTAGTTATCACGGTAGTTACGCACCGCTTTAGTATCAGATACTGCTTCAATTTGTTGCTCCATCTTTAGGAACTCAGTGATATCGATACCTTCTGCTTCTGCAACTGCTTCTTGAATGTTGCGGTGTTGCTGGTACGAGAACGTCAGTTCTTTGTCTTGGTCTTTGTAAGTGTAAAGAATGGTGCGAGCCATAGCTGTCTCTCTGAAAATTTTTCTGTAATCAATAAAAAGGCCAGACATGCTGACCTTTGAATTCTGAATTGGCCTAGATTCTGCCTTGAAGCGGGATAATTGTCACGCTTTCTCCCGCTTTTACTGTGTCAACAGCAGGGGAGATTTCGATCAGGCAGTTTGCCTCGCTCATTGAGCGCAAGATACCAGAACCTTGTTTACCCGTTGTGCGAACCGTTAGGCGACCTGTTTCGTCTAGCTCGTAGATACCGCGGCTAAATTCGGTACGACCTTGGCGAGAGCGTAGATTTTCTGTTGCAATGGCACTGACTTTGATTGGCTTCCAACCTTGTTCACCTTGCATCTTACGCAGCGCAGGCTCAACAAAGTTAATGAATGAAACCATCACAGCCACAGGGTTACCCGGTAAACCGAAGAAAGGCTTATCGTTGATTTGACCGAACGCAAGTGGACGACCTGGGCGCATGTTGATACGCCAGAAATCAATTTGCCCCAGTTTGTCTAATGCCAGCTTAATGTAATCTGCATCGCCAACGGATACGCCGCCAGAAGTCATCACTACGTCGGCTTGCGCAGAAGCATTTTCGAGCGCTTCAATCATCAATTGCTCGTTGTCTTCTAGAATACCGAAATCCAAAATTTCACAGCCAAGTTTCTCTAACATGCCCATGATAGTGAAACGGTTTGAATCGTAGATTGAATTCGCTTTCTGTTCAGTGCCTGGCGCTTGTACTTCGTCACCGGTAGAGAACACAGCAACTTTCAACTTGCGGAACACGTTCGCTTCACCAAAGCCAAGAGAAGCAATCATGCCCATCTCAGGAGAGGCTAGGCGAGTGCCTGCGGTAAACACATCGCTACCAATTGCTAAGTCTTCACCCGCTTGGCGAACGTTTTGACCAGTTTTGATGCTCGCACCATTGAACGTGACAGTATCGCAATCCTGTTTCGCTTGCTCACGCATAACAACGGTATCACCATTGATAGGTGTTGGTGCGCCCGTCATGATCTTAACCGCTTGACCAACTTCCAAAGGCTGATCGTAAGCGTGACCTGCCATCACTTCAGCAACCACTTGGTAGCTTTCACGCTCGACGTCATCACCGCGAATCGCGTAACCGTCCATCGCTGAGTTTGTGTATTGCGGAACATTCACTGGTGACACAACATGATCTGCAAGCACACGACCGTATGCATCTTCAATCTTGCATGCTTCGGTTTCAGAAACCGTGTTTACCAACGAAAGGATCTTTTCTTGTCCTTGAACCACAGAAAGGAAAGCTGGAGAAAGGGTATCGCAGCAAGCGGCTTCTTTCTCTTTACTCTTTGGTGCTTTCGCTTCTTGAACATACTCAATAACGAACTGGGCAATCGCTTCAAGATCGTTGATGTTCATTTGTGGCAGATCAGAATCCAATTCGCCGCTGTCTGAAGCAATCGCGATGATGTTTTCATCATTTGGATGAAGCCAAGGCTTACCGACTTCTTCACGGTGCAATTCGATCTTTGGAAAGGCAATGTTTTTGCAGCCTTCCACTAGAACCACGTCTAGCTTGTCTTCATCGAAACGCGTCAGAAGGTAATCAAACTCCGATTCTGACTCTGGTGTTTCTGTCATCAGTGCGAAGCGGTTACGAGAAGAGATCAGCATTTGCGATGCGCCCGCTTTACGTAGGCGATGGCTGTCTTTGCCCGGTTGGTCGACATCGAAGTTATGGTGTGCGTGCTTTAGCATACCGATGCGTAAACCTGCGTCGGTCAACTTTGGTAGTAATGCTTCAAGTAGCGTAGTTTTGCCGGTACCAGAGTAGGCAGCAAAACCAAGAATAGGGATGTTTAGCGTGTGTTTCATGATTCGAGTTGTCCAAATTGCGCCAATTCTTCAGGCGTATTTAAGTTGACGAAACAGTTTGGTGAGTCGCTAAAGTCAACGTAACTGGTGTTGCACTCTTTGTAGAGTAGGATGATCTTACGATCGCCACGTTCTAAAAACGCGGTCAGCTTTGGCAGTACGCGCTTGTGGTAAAGCGTGAAGACGGGTTGCTGGTGGTCGCCATCATGAGCAACCAAAATATCGGTGTCTTCTTTTACTGCATTGCAAAAACGTTCAACAAGATCAGTGTTGATTTGTGGGCTGTCGCAAGGGACAAAGCCAACCCAATCGGTTTCTGCATGAACCAAGCCCGCGTGGATACCGCCCATCGGACCAGGGAAATCTTTAAATTGATCGCTGAAGACGAAACCAAACGCACGGTAGGCGTCTTGGTTTCGGTTCGCATTGATTAGAATGCGTGGTGTTTGCGGAGATAAACGTTCGATAACGTGTTCTATGAGTGGCTTCTGATTCAGTTCGATCAGACCTTTGTCTTTTCCACCCATGCGGCTGGCTTGACCACCAGCCAAAATGACCCAACTAGTTTGTGTTGGCTGAAGCATATGCGTTCTCTTGGGATGTTTCTTTTGGTATGACATACAAGAGTGGAGACTCTATCAAAGTCTTGTCTTTAATCCACCACTGTTTTTTACATAAATCCGTCAACGCGTTCGCTTGGTGGCTAGTCACAACAATACTAGAGCCGCGATCAAGCAGATCTTTTGCCATGATAACCAGACGTTCAATCGACTCTTGGTCGAGAGAGGCACTTGGTTCATCCATCAACAAAATCGATGGTTTTAAAATCCAAGCTCGTGCCATTGCTACGCGTTGCTTCTCACCGCCGGACAATACAGAGATGTGTTCGTCGGCTAAGGTTTCTAACCCTACCATGCGCAGCGCACTAATAACTTGAGCTCGCTTATCTTTTGCTGTGTCTTGTTGATATTTAACTCCATAAACAACATTTTCATACACAGTGCCGTCAAAAAGGTAAGGAGACTGATGGAGATAAATCACATCAACACGACCATTGCGGCGCGTCCACTTCTTCAACCAAGTATCTTTCGGTGCCACCACTTTACCCGTTGAAGGCTTGAGCAAACCTGCAAGGATCTTGAGTAGGGTTGTTTTACCAACGCCATTGTCACCTTTTAGGTAAATCGCGTCGTTTGGACCAATGGCCAATTCAGGGATGTGGAATAGCACACGCTCTTTAAAGCGCATTGACAATTGCTCGGCGGTAATTTTTATAGTCATAATTCACCCTTACATTGGGTCGATGGCGAGTCGATTGCTTGCTTCATGTTCTTAGATAGCCTTTGCCTCTCATGCTCGATAAGAGGAAGTTGAGCGCTAACGCTAACGATAGTAATACAATTCCTAATGCAACTCCTTGCGCAAAAGCACCTTTACTACTTTCCATAGCAATGGCAGTCGGAATATTACGGGTTACGCCCATAATGTTGCCACCAACCATCATTGAACAGCCTACCTCTGTGACGATTCGTGAGAATCCCGCAATGATGGCTGCCAATAAAGGAAAACGTGTCTCCCAGATCATAGTAGCAGCGATACGAGGTATTGACGCACCTAACGTAATCGCTGTTTCAACTGCGCGACGGTCACTCGATTGAAGCGCACCGTGCATCATGGAAACTAGAACCGGAAAACAGACGATCATTTGTCCTAAGATCATGGCTTTTTGCGTAAACAGCATTTGCCAATCACCCAAAGGTCCTGCTCTTGAAAGCATCATGTACAGTAGCAAACCAATCACGACCGTTGGCACCGCCTGTAAGGTGTTCACAATGGACAGTAAGAACCACTTACCACGGAAGTCGGTGTAAGCAAGGACAAAGGACATCAAAATAGACGGCAATACCACCAAAGATATTGCCGTAATAGAAACACTAAAGGAGACCGCAACGATCTCCCATAGGTCTGCATCAAAATTTACCAGTAAGCGCAGGGCTTCTAGTGTTGTATCAGCAAGATTCATATTGCGTTATTTGCTCTCAGCATTCGCAACGAACAATTGTTTACCATTCAGACGGAAGCCATTGATCAGCTCTTGACCACGTGGGTTCACCAACCAGTCACTGAAAGCCTTCGCGCCTTGGTAGTTGATGGTTGGGTAACGCTCTGGGTTCACCAAAATCACTTGGTACGGGTTAAACAGTTTTTCGTCGCCTTGGAATAGAATCGCAAGATCCAATTTATTTTGGTAAGCCAACCAAGTACCACGGTCAGTCATGGTGTAACCTTGCATTTCTGACGCCATGTTTAGAGTAGGGCCCATGCCTTGGCCTACACTGCGGTAGCCACCAAAGTTTGGTTCCATCTTAGTTTGCGCCCAAATGCCCAATTCTTTTTTGTGTGTACCAGAATCATCGCCACGAGAGATGAAAGTCGCGTCTTTGTTTGCGATCTCTTTGAATACGTCTAGTACTGACGCATCGTCTTTTACTTGTGCTGGGTCAGCTTTAGGACCAACGATAACGAAGTCGTTGTACATCAGTTTACGTGGAAGGACGCCGTAGCCTTTCTCAACGAACACGCCTTCTGCTTTAGGTGCGTGTGTCATTACCAAATCAACGTCGCCGTTTTCACCCATCTTCAGCGCTTTACCTGTACCAGCAGCGATGATATCCACTTTGTAGCCAGTGTCTTTTTCAAATTGAGGAAGTAGGTAGTCCAGTAAGCCTGAGTGGTAAGTACTTGTTGTTGTCGCCAGACGAATGTGTTCGCCTTCTTGAGCTGAAAAAGCAGAGTAGCTTACAAGAGTGATTGACGTTGCAGCTAGATTCAGCGCAATTTTTTTCATTTTAGTTGTTTCCTTTCCAATGATTCTTTGGCTTCTTAAGTCTTGGGTTACTAAAGAAGTCGCCAGAGCGTCATAGTGCGCTCATATCACAAGCTACCTTAGGGTGAGGGAGCGAGAAGCGATGGTATTGCATTGATGTCTCCCACATCCTGAGATCACTTGGACACTCCATATAGCAAACAAGATGCCAACATTTTACAAGCCCAAAATGTTTGATTTATGCGCTAATTCATGGACTTATTTGCACAAAAATTTGCGTTGGTACAAAATGTCGCACTTTTTGTAGGGTATCTCTGTTTAAACTTGGTACACTCTGTCCCATTCAAATCCAACTGGGGTAAATATGTCTACTCAATCCCATATTAGTACAAACCAACAATACAACGCTTTTTCAGTACTGGTCGTTGATGATGAACTCGGTATGCAAGCCATCCTTAAAAAGGCTCTGGGCAAATTGTTTTCGCAAGTCGATACAGCGGGCAGCATTGAAGAAGCGGAAGAGCTACGTAACTCACGTCACTATGATTTGATTCTGTTGGATATCAACTTGCCGGGGCGTTCAGGGATTGAATGGGAAGAGGCATTTGAAGATGACGACAAACGCGCGGATGTCATCTTTATGACCGGCTACGCGGATTTGGAAATTGCGATTCGAGCACTACAGCTTGGTGCGTCGGATTTTATCCTCAAGCCGTTTAACCTAGAGCAGATGCTGAAAGCGGTCAGCCGCTGTATGGATCGCCGTTTGAACGAGCGCATGCAATACGCGATGAAGCGCGACTATCAGCGTCACAACACCTCAGAGATTATTGGTGGTTCGGAAAAAACTCGCCAACTCAAGCAGCTGATCACTCAATTTGCACCGTCTCGCGCATCTGTCTTAGTGGAAGGTGAGTCGGGTACGGGCAAAGAACTGGTTGCGAGAGGCATTCACCAAGCAAGTGGTAGAACAGGTCCATTCGTCCCACTTAACTGTGGCGCGATTGCACCAGAGCTTTTAGAGAGTGAGCTATTCGGCCATACCTCAGGGGCGTTTACTGGCGCTAAGAAATCTCGCGAAGGTCTTTTCCGTGTCGCCAATGGCGGCACACTATTTCTTGATGAAATCGGTGAGATGCCTCTATCCATGCAAGCATCACTGCTGCGTGTATTAGAGCAGCGTACGATTCGTCCGGTAGGTTCTGAGCGTGAAATCAGTATTGATGTTCGTATTGTCGCGGCGACCAACCGTAATCTGCAAGAAGAGGTCAACAAAGGTAACTTCCGTAGCGACCTTTACTACCGTTTAAACGTGTTGAAGATTGAAGTTTCCCCTCTACGTGAGCGCAAAACTGACTTGTTTGAACTGGTTCCATACTTCAGCAACATGTTGACCTGTGAACTGGGTATGCAAGCACCGAAGTGGGCTCATGAAGATATGGAAGCCATGAGTGAATACGATTGGCCGGGCAACATTCGTGAGCTTAAAAACCTCATTGAACGTTGCATTCTGCTAGGTAAACCGCCGGCGCATCACTGGAGTGAACTCAATGGCGGTCATGCTTTACCTAATGTTTCCATTACCGTATCACACAGTGAAGAATTACCAACCTTCAAAGAGGGCAAAGAGTTCTCTGGTGAAGGCTATCCAAATACTTGGACACTAAAAGAAGTGGAAAAAGCGCATATCCAACAATTGGTTAATTTGCACGAAGGCAACAAGTCGGCGGCGGCTCGAGATCTAGGAGTGGCACGAAAAACGCTAGAGCGCAAATACAAAGAGTGGGATTCTGAGGACGAGGACTATGCCGAGTAGCAGTTGGCAGCAACACAAAGGATTGTCTAAATGGACGTACCGATTCAAAACAATGGTGCGTTATCGACTGTTGATTTTGACATCTGCGCCAATCTTTCTAACGCTGATAGCCCTTATCGGCATTACGATCTATTGGTCGATTCACTATACGTGGCAAAACGCGTTGTTAGACGTATCGGAGCGTTTGGGTGTCGCTAATAACAGCATTACGCTGCTGCAACAAAAGCAGGCTAACTACGTCAAATCGTTCGCGGATTCTTATGACTTCCGAACCCGAGTGAATCAAAATGTCCCACAAGCAGAGTTGCAAAAGTGGGTGACTGCACAGAAAAAACGCTACGGTTTGGACTTTTTGTCCTTCCAACGTGTTAATTCGATGGAAAACAAATTCCGCTTTATGGATTTAACTAAGCGCGAATCTTTCTTCGATGTTCTCGACAGAAAAGAGCTGGAAAAGCTAGACCCCGAACTCGCCAAACGTGCTGAAGTACCGATTCTAAAGAATGGTGGAGTGGAAGCGCGTGGCTTGGTGAGTCGAACTGTGATCCCAGTTTACAGCCAACAGAATGACTTAATTGGCTTCTTAGATGGCGGTTTGCTGCTTAACAACAGCACGGTATTGGTCGATCAAATTCGTGATCTTATCTATTTAAGTGATAACGACACCCTCCGCCCCGTGGGGACTCTGACGGTGTTTTTGGATGATCTTCGTGTCAGCACCAACGTTCCCTTAGACAGTGACCAACGTCTGGGGCGGGCTATCGGTACGAGAGTGAGTTCTGAGGTATACAACAAGGTATTGGCGAAAGGTGAGCAATGGGTCGACCGCGCTTTCGTCTACGATGCTTGGTACATCACTGCTTATCAACCAATCAAAGACCAGTACGATAATGTCATCGGGATGCTCTACACCGGTTACTTGATGTGGCCATTCGTCAAAGCGTATATGACCAATATCGTCGAGATAAGCTTAATCACTTTAATGCTGCTCTTAGTTTCTGGTGTGATGGTGTATCGCGGCTCGCGAGATTTATTCCGTCCAATTGAACGCATCCATAAAGTCGTGAAATTAGTCCAGCTGGGCAAAGAAAAACGTATTGGCCCTCTCGGACTAGACGAACATCATGAGCTAGCTCAATTGGCTCGTCAGTTCGATAATATGCTCGATGCTTTGGAAGATCGCAAAGTCGAACTTAAGAACTCTGCCATGCAACTAGAAGGCAAAGTTCAACAACGTACGGCGAGTTTGAAAAATAAGACCGAACAACTCGAACTTCATATTCAATTGCTCAACCAAACCCGTGACAAGCTTGTGGTCAACGAAAAGCTTGCTGCATTGGGTGAGTTAACCGCGGGCATCGCGCACGAGATTAACAACCCAACCGCAGTGATTTTGGGGAATGTTGAGCTGATTCAGTTTGAGCTAGGTGAAGAAGCAAGCCGCGTTCAGGAAGAAATAGATGCCATTCACGCTCAGATCGACCGCATTCGTAATATCACGCGCAGCTTACTGCAATACAGCCGTCAGGGCGGTGTACAAGACGAAATCACGTGGCAGCACGTGAATCCAATCATTGATGAAAGCATCACGCTGGTTAAAACCGGCACTAAAAAGCGCGACATCGAGTTTGTCACCGATCTACAGGCCCATACTTCGGTCGAGATCAATCGCCATCACTTGCTGCAGATTCTGGTGAACTTGCAGATGAACGGCATTCACGCGATGGACGGCAAAGGTAAGTTAACCGTTGTGAGTGAAGATTGGATTGAAGACGGCGAATTGAAAGGTGCTGCGATTCATGTCACTGACGAAGGTTGTGGTATTAAGCCAGAAAACTTAAGCCGTATCTTCTCTCCGTTTTATACCACCAAACGCGATGGTACTGGGCTAGGGCTTTCGGTTTCTCAAAGTATTCTTAGTCAAACCGGCGGCGAGCTAAAAGCCGAATCGGAATGGGGCAAAGGCAGTACGTTTAGTATCTACCTGCCAAAGAAAGCCGAGCTACTGCTTGAGGTGATGAATATTGCTTAGCAGTTTTTATGATTGGCTAACGCAGAAAGAAAAGGGTCAGTGTAATCACTGACCCTTTTAGTATCTGTCCTTCTATAAACGCGAGAGGAATACGTTGAATTAACCGGTGTGCACCGCAATCTTCGGAGGATTGATACCGTGCTTCTTGAACTCTTTCATCACACGTAGAGTAATGTCAGTTTCAAACAGCTTCTCGTAGGCGGTGTCTACCACATAAGCCTTACACGTTAGCTGAATTGCCAAGTAGTTATCAGTAATGGTCTGCTTCACAAGAACCGTTACTGGCTTAGGTAGGTGGATATAACGGCTTGAAGACGCCGCTTCCTGAATCAAGTCACGCGCTAACGTAATGTCTTCATTCATCCCGACATAAAATGGAATCACCACCTGCATATCCAGCGCACCATAGTTACCGCTGACCACAACTTCACTCAAGAACTTGTTGTTTGGAATCGTAATGATGTCATCGGTTAGGGTACGCATACGCACAGAGCGCAAACCAATCGCAATGATATCGCCGTAGTTACCTTCGAACGTGACGCGGTCACCAACTTGGAACGGACGGTCAACCATAACCGTCATACCTGCGATGAAGGATGCGGCTAGGTCTTTCAATGCGAAACCGACTGAAACCGCTAACGTACCACCGATCAAAGCAAGGATTTGATCGTTAATACGGAAGCTCATCATAAACACGACAGAACCAGCGGTTAAGTAGATAAAGAACTGCAAGAAAGATTGAAGCTTTTGCAGCACCATGCGGTATTGCACGAACTGGCTACCGATGCTTTCTACCATCGAGTTCATGAACTTAAGCAACAGCCAAGTCGATGCAATCACAATGATAGAGAAGAACACGCCGCTCCAACGAATCAGGCTGGCAATTTGCGAGATATTGTCCACACTCGCGATCTCTTCAGTCGCCAATGCAGAGGTGCTTAATAGCGATAACGCTAATACGGTGAGTAGTTTTTTCATCGTTATTTCACCAATAAATGTTGACGGTCGAGAACGTTGGTAATGTGACGGAACCAGTGATCCGACACGCGAGCTTTGTCTTCGCTCCATTCAATAAAGCCACGGCTTTGGAAGTAGCGCAGAGTACCGATAACTTCGGCAATACTTAGTTGCGTACATTCAGACAGTTCTTCAGGCGATGCCACTTCAAGCTGAACAATTGAGCGGAGCACGGCCAGCATTGGCTTCGGCATTTTCTCGAGTTCTTGAGACTCTGGTGCGTGGAACAATCGAACCACCACTTGTTGCGTCTCTTTGTTCTGACGAAGAGACAGGCGGAAGAAACGTAGCGCAACCGTTGGATTACCATCTGAGTAATGCCACAGAATACGGTAGAAACCTTGCTTAGCACGTTCTTCTTCGGTGATGTCTTCTTGGTCCCATTGTTTAGGTACGACAAGACCATCAAACGTCACCGGGTTCTCAATCTCCTGGTTAATACGCGTATCAAACAGAGCTGAGAGTTGTTTTTCGCTCCAACGCGGCATAAACGCTACCCAGTCAAACAGCAAACGTTCGCCACGAGCGCGGTCGACGAAACGCCAGCTCGCTTTCTCAATCGCCATGACAACACGATTGTTCTTCTTAGAGCGACGCAGTAGGTTCGTCAACTTAATCAAGTCGCCCAAACCGCCAACCATTGGCTTAACTAATCGTTGGGCATTATCGACCGCAATGAGGTAAGAAGTGTCGCTTTTACGTAGGACAGAAAGCACTTGAATCTCAGATGCGTCTTCTTCTAATCCTAATTGCAGAGCGAGCTCTGACAGTAGTTCACTGTAGCCTGCGTAAGGGCAGTTCAAGTAAATTGGTTCAGCATTTTTTACTTTGCTCAGCATAGTGCGCAAGAAGGTTGTAGTACCGACGCCTCGCTCACCGGAAACAACGCAAACCGCTGGGCTGTCTGTGAGAAGGTATTTGGACAGGAGCTTGATTTCATCAGAAGCGTAGTCCACTAACTCACTGTCTTCGCTACCAGGGAGGATATACTCGAATGTTTGTTCGCCTTTGATTCTCACCAGATTGGTGTCGCCACCTTTATTGCCCGTTTGCTTGGCGACTTCGATGCGGAACAAGTACGCCAGCGCTTGGCTAAACATGGTGTAGTTAGACAGCATTGCCACGATACGATGCTTGGAGCTGTGTAGCATGATCCACACTGCACAAATCGCAGTGCCAATGATACTTAGGAACAAAGTGTCTTTGCGGCGCAGAGACCAGTTTACCCAAACCGGACGGTCAGAAAGCTTCTCTGTGACTTCGAATACCTTTTTACGCCATAGGCGCAATACAGACAATGTCACCAATACAAACCAGAAGAAAAGCGCACTGTAGATCCAAGAGTAGATGGTGCCTTTACCCAAGGTGCGAATCGAGATTTGCAGAATCACACCCGCAACAATGGCGCTCCATACGTAACGACGAATGGTCGAAAGGCGTAGGGCAATGACTTCCTTACTGGTACTGCGACTGTTGCGGTAAGCAAATTCGAGGATGAAGCTAATTGCGATTGAACCACCCAGAACCCACCAAGTGAAGATTTCTAGAATGATTAAATGCTGCAAGCTAGGGATTTCTGATAGCACTCGCAGAGAGAGCGTAATGGCAATCAACCAAGCAATGGCTCTATGCGCACGGCTGAAATACCAAATCAAACGAACCCAAATCGGTGGCTTAGCGACGTTATCCAGTTGAGTCTCGCGGAATAGATTGATGATGCGCTTACTATTGGTTAACCACCACACCAAACCGAAGTAGATGAACAGCACTTTGACGCCAGCCCAAACAACCGGGATTGGCGAAATTAGAATCTCCTTGATCAGAGATTTGAAAGCACGAATCTGGAAGAACACTAAGTATTCAACATTAAGCTGTGTTTGACGCCACTCTTGCTTAAACTGAGTCACACCGTACGGACCAAAACCGGTCAGTTTGTCATGCGTGATGGGATCAGTAAGTTCCAGCAAACGCTCTTTACTTTGTCCAAGGCTGTTCAGTGTCAGGTAGCTGGATTGCGTCTCAAACCATTCGCTGTCTTCACCGGACTCACGATAAGTCTGTAAGTGCTTATCAAAGATAAGGGTCTGTTTGCGCTGCTCGTTCATTGCTGCATTGAGCAGTTGGTTGACCTTACGTTTGTCTTGGTCAGACATAAACAAAGGTTCTGGCAGCTTATTGATCTCCTGAGTGATCTCTTTTGCCACTGGCAGTATTTGAGGCTCAGGTTGGAATTCGTACTCCCACTCAGCGTGAGCAGGTAAAGAAAGCACGAGACCGACTAGCATTAAAATGCGCGCCATGAAATGCATAAAATTCTCTTAAAACTTATAAGGTTAGAGTTAGTGTAGTTGCTTTATCGCGATATGCGAGTTTTACCCATTAACCGTATGCAATGTTGCGATTTGTTTTGAAAACTGACGTTTAATAAAAGCATAGCGTACGGAATTAATAAAAGGGGGCGCACTATAAACCCAATTTCATGGGGTATGTCAATGCTTAGTCATGACGAATTTTTGTCTCAAATTTGAGGCGGTTAGGGTAGGTGCCCTTATTATTAGCAAGGTTTATGTTGGCTAAATCTCAAAAATCCGTCCGCTAAAGAGTGCTTTTTCTCATTAATTAATAAAAACAAAACTTGAAGTGTGTAGCCTTAAGCAGTAACGTTGCGCGGTTTTTCCTAATAAACTTGAATTGCTAAGGTAAAGGTTTTGATTTCCACAGCGAATATTACTCAACAATTTGGCGCTAAGCCGCTATTTGAAAACATCTCAGTTAAGTTCGGCGAAGGTAACCGCTACGGCTTAATCGGGGCTAACGGTTGTGGTAAATCAACCTTTATGAAAATCCTGAGTGGTGAGCTTGAACAAACAAGCGGTAACGTAAGCTACGATCCAAACGAGCGCGTTGCAAAACTGAATCAGGACCAGTTCGCGTACGAAGAATTCACTGTAATCGATACAGTAATCATGGGTCATAAAGAGCTATGGGAAGTGAAGCAAGAGCGTGACCGCATCTACTCACTTGCTGAAATGAGCGAAGAAGACGGCATGAAAGTGGCTGACCTAGAAGTTCAGTTCGCGGAAATGGACGGTTACATGGCAGAAGCGAAAGCGGGTGAGCTTCTTCTTGCTGTGGGTATCCCAATGGAGCAACACTTCGGTCTAATGAGTGAAGTTGCACCAGGTTGGAAACTTCGTGTGCTTCTAGCACAAGTTCTATTCGCAGACCCAGACGTAATGCTCCTTGACGAACCAACCAACAACTTGGATATGGACACTATCCGTTGGTTGGAAGACACGCTAAACGCGCGTAACTGCACAATGATCATCATTTCGCACGACCGTCACTTCCTAAACTCAGTATGTACGCACATGGCTGACTTGGATTACGGTGAGCTACGTGTTTACCCGGGCAACTACGACGAGTACATGACTGCGGCTTCTCAAGCTCGTGAGCGTCTACTAAACGACAACGCGAAGAAGAAAGCACAAATCGCTGAGCTGCAAACGTTCGTTGCACGTTTCTCTGCAAACGCATCGAAAGCAAAACAAGCAACTTCACGTGCGAAGCAAATCGACAAGATCAAACTGGACGAAGTAAAAGCGTCTAGCCGTCAAAACCCATTCATTCGTTTTGAACAGTCTAAAGAGCTATTCCGTAACGCTCTGATTGTTGAAAACCTAAGCCAAGGTTTTGAAGACGACCTGTTTGCTAACTTCAATGCAATTTTTGAAGTCGGTGAGCGCGTTGCAATCATCGGTGAGAACGGTGTGGGTAAAACAACCCTACTGAACACACTTGCTGGTGTACTAGAACCACGTACTGGCGAGTTCAAATGGTCTGAGAACGCGAATATCGGTTACTACGCGCAAGACCACGCACACGACTTCGAAGAAGACCTAAACCTAACTGATTGGATGGGTCAATGGCGTCAAGAAGGCGATGACGAGCAAGTGGTTCGCAGTTTCCTAGGTCGTATGCTGTTTGGTCAAGATGACATTAAGAAGTCAGTAAAAGTACTGTCTGGTGGTGAGCAAGGTCGTATGCTGCTTGGTAAGCTAATGATGCACAAACCAAACATGCTGCTGATGGACGAACCAACCAACCACATGGACATGGAATCGATCGAATCATTGAACACGGCACTAGAGCAGTACAAAGGCACATTGTTCTTCGTATCGCACGACCGTGTATTCGTAGACTCGCTAGCAACACGTATCATCGAAATCCGCGATGGTAAAATCACAGACTTCAAAGGCACTTACTCAGAGTTCCTAAAATCTCGCGGCATTGAAGGTTAATCCTTCTTCCGAATAAAGAAAAAGACCTCATCGCGAGGTCTTTTTTTATGTCTATTCATTGTGAGCTAATTCTTTGATAGCGCTAGGTTGTGGCGTTCAATCCTTAAATTGCCTCATTAGATAAGCATAAATCCCAACGAGCCCGAAGGTAATGATCATCGAAACGATGATGCCGCTTGGGGTGAGGAGATAATTCCACAGCTGATCGTTGTTCATAGTTCACATCCTTTGTGAATCCACATGATAGTTTAAGTCTAACTCATCTGACGACTTAGTGAGAGGTTATTGATTTCCTTTCACGTCAAAATCAATCTTCTCTGCACCGGTAAAGACTTGGAAGCGTAGGCCTTTCGCACGAGCGATAGTCGTAATGCCAAACTTTTTCGCCAGATCCAAACCCATTTGAGTTACCCCTGAGCGAGAAAGCAAAACAGGGATACCCATCTGCGCCACTTTAATCACCATCTCTGATGTAAGGCGGCCCGTTGTGTAGAAAATTTTATCTTCCCCTGTCTCTTGGTTAAGCCACATTTCACCAGCTAGCGTATCAACCGCGTTGTGACGACCAACATCTTCCACAAAAGACAGCACTTCATTGCCTTTACATACCGCACAGCCATGCACCGCACCTGCTTTTTTGTAGGTATCGTTGTAGTGCGTCAATGCTTCAAGCGCCGCGTAGATTTCAGATTGCTTCAAAGGTACTTGTGGCACTTGGTAATCTTCAAGCTGCTTCATCACGTTGCCGTACATAGTGCCTTGACCACAACCTGAGGTAACCGTCTTCTTCTTCAACGCGCCTTCTAGGTGCTCAGTATTTTCTTTGGTAATAACCGCAGCTGAGTGGGTTTCCCAATCAATAATGACTGATTCAATCGCTTCAGGATCAGACAAGAAGCTCTGGTTCTTCAAATAACCCAACACAAGCGCTTCAGGGCGAGAGCCAAGCGTCATTAGCGTAACGACTTCCTTCCAGTTCAACATCACTGTAAGAGGGCGCTCACAGGCGATTTGCTTAGTCAGCTTCTCACCGTATTCGTCAAACACTTCTACTTCGATGGTCTGTAGGGGATTTTCACTGGTTTTAATAATGTTTGGTTTTACCACAGTCATGTCCTAATGAATGAGAGAGCCGATACACGCTCTCATTTATGGGTCTATTCGTCTTAACTCTGCTTACAAAGCAATTCTCATTCCAAAATAGCCGTTATGCGAGAAATTGCGAGGCTTTAGGTCAATTCAATGCAAAAACCGCGATATCGCAGTAATGACACAGATATCAGTTTGCGTATCGACTAGTTTTGATCTTGGGGAGAATTTGAGTTTGATTTGGCGCGTTTATTGCTTTGTACCGCTAAAATGGTTGAAAGCAAAGTACAAAATGTCCTTTTCTGTCTTAAAGCCAACATAGAACAAATTGGGTGAGTTATGTCGGATAAGAAACAGTTCGAGAAAAATGAAGATTCATGGCCAATAGGCGTGGATCTTGTACAACATGAGATCAGTACTGGTATTTGGGTTACAACCCAATGGCAACTGACGGGATTTGAAATTAACCCAACCGAAGACACTCAACACGTGTGCTTGTTGCAGCTGCACAAAGACGAGCGCACCGATTACCGCTTTAACCTGAGCTCGCAACAGCCAAAGCTTTTCTTGGTAATGGACAATCTTGATTCTAGTGATACGCCGACGATTCAATTGCTTACGGCGTCTCAAACCGTCGCTGCGCAATATATGGATGGCGATAACCTAGTATTATCAAATGATATGCCGTTAGCCGTTCAAGCTTGGATGGAAGCCTTTATTGGGCGTCACGGTGAGTTGTTAGAAGTAAGACGTAAGAAACGCAAAGGAGCGGGCAGAGCAAATGGCAACTAGTTTTTTTAGCCGTTGGTCGAAACGTAAGTTAGAAGAAACGACAAACGAGCCTACAGACACGAAGGTTGTGGACTCTGTTGAATCTACTGAACCAGAAACCGCGCAAGCTCATGAAGAATTAAGCACTGAAGCGCAAACATTGGCTACCGAAGCTTCTGCCATAGAGACTGAATCTCAAGAGACATCCAGTGAAACTACTGCTCCTGAAGAGATGTCTGTAGCGCAGTTATTGGTGTCTGAGGCTTCAGAGAGCGTTAAGAAAGCCGCATTGCGTAAGATGTTCTTATCAGAAGAGTTTAACGTTCGTGATGGCTTGGATGATTACGATGATGATTACAGTAACCTCAAGTCCCTTTCTGAAGGGGTGGCTGAAACACTTCGTGATTGGGTGAAAGAGAAAACGGAAGAAGAACCAGCAGAAGAAACGACACAATCAACTGAATCTCGTGAAGAAAGTGATATTGAATCGGCTGATGTAGAACTTGCTGACGGTGCCGAAATTCCCGAAGAACAAAAGGAACTGGATATAAATACAGTGTCTGGTGAAAGTGATAATCTAGAGACAAAATTAGCCTCAGAAGAGGTGGGACAAAATATACCACACAAAGAATAGGTACATTTTGACTAAACACTCAATGAACCGGCTGAGACAAAATGTCCCAGTCGGTTTTTTTATCCCTACAATTTATAAGATAAATAGCTAACCTATTGAAAATTAGCTGATATTTAATTGGCACGACATTTGCTATTTGTTGATCATTACCATTCTTGTTGAAGTTAGATCATTTGCCTAACAGGCAGCGATAACAAGTATTGGACTACCTAAAAGGGGTAGTTACTGGCGAGTTAATCAGCAGAATCGCCTGCGCTAACTACAATGAAAGATGGAAGAAACTATCCATGCGGATAAATGGAACTGAGCAATGTTGAAACAACTATTAGAACAAGCAACTTCCAACAACGGTAAGGCGCGTCTGTATGCGTTTGAGAATACCGTAGAGTTGACCAATCTTATTCCACCAACGGTGAGCTACGAGAGTGGCGGTAATACACTGATTGTTGGACCGACTGCCATCATTGAGAGTGCAGCCGCGCAGCTATCTCAAATGAATAGCCTGACACTTCTTTCTACAGACGGAGAGAAAGGTACCAATCCAGAACTGTACTTTGCAAACTCAGTTCAGGTTTCTGGTTTCCTAGGTACGTTTGAAGTGCTTATCGAAAATAACGGTCTAACAAGCAACCTAGCAAAAGTCGCTATCAATAGTGATTGTTTCGATGTTGTTCTCGATCTTTGTCTAAGCAGCTGTATGTCAGAAGAGGTTCCGGTTCCGGGTTACTACCCAGTGGGACGCGGTTATCCAAAACTGGCTGAAGCGCTAGAAGAGATCCCAACATTAATGGGGACGTTTGATAAGCCAAAATTCTTCCGTCTGGATACTGACCTATGTGCGCACAGTTCTCGTGGCGTAAAAGGTTGTGAGCGTTGTGTAGATGCTTGTCCTGCTGGCGCATTATCAAGTGAAGGCAGCGATAAAACCGGTCATCGCATCGAGATTAACCCATACCTATGTCAGGGCGTGGGCACTTGTGCAACGGCTTGTCCGACAGAAGCGATTCATTACGCGCTACCTAATCCTGAAGATACGCAAAAATTCATTGAACGCACGCTAGCGAACTACGAGCAAGCGGGCGGTCTGGATCCTATCGTTCTTATCTGTAGCTCTCGTCACGAGACTTACAATGTGATGGCACTGAAAGCGCTACCAGATAACGTGATTCCAATTGTGGTTGAAGAGCTGCCTTCTATCGGTATCGATACATGGTTCGCCGCGCTAGTTAATGGCGCGACGCAAGTGCTATTTGCGGCTTCTCGCTTTATGCCACAGACCATTATTCGTGTCTTGAACAACGAAGTGGGTATCGCGCAAGAGCTATTGGATCAACTTGGTATCGCAAAAGAGACCATCGATATCCTTTACTTGGAATCGCTTCGTGAAGGTCCTCCAACACTATGTACAGATTCATTCGACCTTGCCCTTGGCGACCTTCAAGGTAACAAGCGTCAACGTCTGTTTACTGCGCTTGATGCAATGTCTTCTTCTCGTATTCCGGTTGAGAACATTGTTGAACTGCCAGCGAACGCGCCTTACGGCAATGTTTCTTGTGAGAGCAAAGATTGTACGTTGTGTATGAGCTGTGTGGCGGTTTGTCCAACGCGTGCACTTCATACCGATGGTGAATCTCCATCACTTAAATTCGTTGAGCAAGATTGTATTCAATGTGGTTTGTGTGAAAAGGCATGTCCAGAGAAAGTTCTGACTCTAACGCCACGCATGAACTGGGTGAAAGAAGAGCGCCAAAAAGCGGTTGTGATTCACGAAGAGAAAGCAGCGGAATGTGTTCGCTGTCATAAGCCATTCGCACCTCAGTCTATGATCGACATGCTACAAAACAAGTTACGCGGTCACTCTCATTTCTCCGATGAAGCGGCGATCAATCGTATCGCGATGTGTGAAGACTGCCGTGTGATCGACATGTTTGAGTCGATGGCAGAAAACCCAATGAAACAACTGAAATACTAGGAGCTCACAGTGGATACACAACGAGAACAAGAACAAACACTGAGAACAGAGATCTACTTGGTTTTGGCAGCGCTTTTCCGTAGCGCACCAAGTGAAGAGATGATCGAGTTCCTGACTTCTCTAGAAGTTGAACCATCAGAAAGCGCAATGCAAAAAGCGTGGATTGCACTTCAACAAGCGGCGAAAGATTCCAACCGTGAAGCGCTAGAAGATGAATACCAAGATCTTTTCATTGGTATCGGTCGTGGTGAAGTGATGCCGTTTGGCTCATGGCACATGACGGGTGCAATGATGGAAAAACCACTTGCTGAAATTCGTCACGATTTGGAACTGCTTGGTTTCGAGCGTGATGAGAATGTGAAAGAGCCGGAAGACCACATCGCGGCACTTTGCGAAGTGATGTCGATGCTAACGGGTGAAGAAGAAGATCTTCAACAAGCGGTGTTTAACAAACACATCGCACCTTGGTTTAACTCTTTCACTCAGCAACTAGAAAACGCAGAGAGCGCGAACTTTTATAAGCCAGCAGCTCAACTGTGTGAGGCGTTCTTAACACTGGAACAAGTGCGCTTTAGCGTGAACACCAAAAGCAGTAAGCACAAATTAAAAATTGATGTGAAAAACGTCACTGATTACGAGTAATCGAGCAGTACTTGGTCATATCGATAGAGGGGCAATAGCCTCCAAAGATCTACCGTAAGGTAAGGAAGCAATGATGAAAGATAATAAAGAAATAAACACAAGCCGTAGGGATCTCCTGAAAGGCTTAACGACTGCAGCCGTAGCTGGTGCGGTTGTCGCTGGAACAACAAAAGTGGCAAGCGCTTCAGAAACGGTTGAGCCTTCTGAAAAAGACGTGAAGAAGAAAGGGTATCGTGAAACTCAACACATTCGCGATTACTACGACACACTTTAGGAGATAACGGATGAAACTTGTCAAACGCTCCGACAGTGTGAGCAAAGAAACCAATCAGCTTGGCGTTTCTCGCCGTGCATTCATGAAAAACACCTCGCTTGCTGCTGGTGGTGCGGTTGTAGGTGCAAGTCTTTTTGCACCGGGCATGATGAAGAAAGCACAAGCTAAATCGGTGGATCCAGAATCGAAAACAGAAGTAAAACGTACTATCTGTTCTCACTGTTCTGTAGGTTGTGGTATTTACGCTGAAGTTCAAAACGGCGTGTGGACAGGTCAAGAGCCTGCATTCGATCACCCATTCAACGCTGGTGGACACTGTGCAAAAGGCGCAGCACTGCGCGAACACGGTCACGGTGAGCGTCGTCTGAAATACCCAATGAAGCTTGAAAACGGTAAGTGGAAGAAGCTTTCTTGGGATCAAGCGATCGAAGAAATCGGTAACAAGGTGATGGACATCCGCAAAGAGTCGGGTCCAGATTCGGTTTACTGGTTGGGTAGTGCGAAGCACAACAACGAACAAGCGTACATGTTCCGTAAGATGGCGTCGCTTTGGGGTACCAACAACGTTGACCACCAAGCGCGTATCTGTCACTCAACAACCGTAGCAGGTGTAGCAAACACTTGGGGTTACGGTGCGATGACCAACTCTTTCAATGACATGCACAACTGTAAGTCGATGCTGTTCATTGGTTCAAACCCTGCAGAAGCGCACCCTGTTGCGATGCAGCACATCCTAATCGCGAAAGAGAAGAACAACTGTAAGATTGTTGTTGCGGATCCTCGTCGTACTCGTACCGCTGCAAAATCGGATCACTACGTATCGCTCCGTCCAGGTTCTGATGTTGCGTTCATTTGGGGTGTGCTATGGCATGTCTTTGCGAACAACTGGGAAGACAAAGAGTTCATCCGTCAACGCGTATTCGGTATGGATGAAATCCGTGCAGAAGTAGCTAAATGGACACCAGCAGAAGTTGAGCGCGTAACTGGCGTTCCCGAGTCTGAAGTTTACCAAACAGCGAAACTGCTTTCTGAAAACCGTCCGGGTTGTATCGTTTGGTGTATGGGTGGTACTCAGCATACGACTGGTAACAACAACACACGTGCTTACTGTGTACTTGAGCTTGCGCTAGGTAACATCGGTAAATCGGGCGGCGGTGCAAACATCTTCCGTGGTCACGATAACGTACAGGGCGCAACTGACCTTGGCGTACTATCTGACACGCTACCAGGTTACTACGGCTTGTCAGAAGGTTCATGGCGTCACTGGTCAAAAGTGTGGGAAATCGATTACGAGTGGGTGAAAGGTCGTTTCGATGACAACGCTTACGGCGGTCAAAAACCAATGAACAGTGCAGGTATCCCTGTATCTCGTTGGGTGGATGGCGTTCTTGAAAACAAAGACAACATTCGTCAACGTGAAAACATCCGTGCAATGTTCTACTGGGGTCACGCAGTAAACTCTCAGACTCGTGGTCCTGAGATGAAGAAAGCGATGCAGAAGCTGGATATGATGGTTATTGTTGACCCATACCCAACAGTCGCAGCGGTAATGAACGATCGTACTGACGGCATTTACCTACTTCCTGCAACAACTCAGTTCGAAACACACGGCAGTGTGACAGCATCTAACCGCTCACTTCAGTGGCGTGATCAGGTTATCGAGCCATTGTTCGAATCTAAACCTGACCACGAAATCATGTACCTGCTAACTAAGAAGCTCGGTTATGAAGATCTGCTGTTCAAAAATATCCGTGTTGAGAACAACCAGCCAGTGATTGAAGACATCACTCGCGAATTCAACAAAGGCATGTGGACGATCGGTTACACAGGTCAAAGCCCAGAGCGTCTAAAAGCGCACCAACAAAACTGGCACACATTCCACAAGACATCTCTGGAAGCAGAGGGTGGTCCTGTGAATGGTGAGACTTACGGTCTACCTTGGCCATGTTGGGGTACGCCAGAGATGAAACACCCAGGCACACACATTCTGTATGATACGTCAAAGACAGTTGCAGAGGGTGGCGGTAACTTCCGTACGCGTTTCGGTGTTGAGTTTGAAGGTCAAAGCCTACTTGCTGAAGACAGCTACTCTAAAGGCTGTGAAATCAAAGACGGCTACCCAGAGTTCTCTGACAAGCTAATCAAACAGCTTGGTTGGTGGGACGACCTAACGGCTGAAGAAAAAGCAGCAGCGGAAGGTAAAAACTGGAAAACTGACCTGTCTGGCGGTATTCAACGCGTAGCAATCAAGCACGGTTGTATCCCGTTTGGTAACGCGAAAGCGCGTGCGATTGTTTGGACATTCCCAGACCGTGTACCGCTACACCGTGAGCCGCTATACACGCCACGTCGTGACCTTGTAACGGATTACCCAACTTGGGACGACAAAGAAGCAATCTTCCGCGTGCCAACGCTTTACAAGTCTATCCAGAAAGAAGACAAGTCTGGCGAATACCCAATCATCCTGACTTCTGGTCGCTTAGTTGAGTACGAAGGTGGTGGTGAAGAGACGCGTTCAAACCCATGGCTTGCTGAACTTCAACAAGAAATGTTCGTTGAAGTGAACCCGAAAGACGCAAACGATCTTGGCTTTAAAGATGGCGATGACGTTTGGGTTGAAGGTGCAGAAAAAGGCCGCATTAAGGTGAAAGCGATGGTCACTCGTCGTGTTAAACCGGGTCTGGCGTTCATTCCGTTCCACTTCGGCGGTAAGTTCGAAGGTGAAGACCTACGTCCTAAGTACCCAGAAGGTACGGACCCTTATGTTGTTGGTGA
Source organism: Vibrio sp. D173a (assembly GCF_030248475.1). Taxonomy (NCBI): domain Bacteria; kingdom Pseudomonadati; phylum Pseudomonadota; class Gammaproteobacteria; order Vibrionales; family Vibrionaceae; genus Vibrio; species Vibrio sp. D173a. The sequence goes on along the minus strand of NZ_JAHGAH010000133.1, from coordinate 2,222 downwards.
AGCAGCCAACACGGCAACCACTTACGGTTACGATCCTGTTACTTTGATGCAGGAAACTAAAGTAACCCTATGTAACATTCGTAAAGCGTAAGGAGTCTGACAATGGCACGAATGAAATTCCTATGTGACACCAAACGCTGTATCGAGTGTAACGGCTGTGTTACTGCATGTAAGAACGAAAACGATGATGCACTTGAGTGGGGTATTCAACGTCGTCGCGTGGTAACACTGAACGACGGTGAACCAGGTGAAAACTCAATCTCTGTTGCTTGTATGCACTGTACAGACGCGCCTTGTATGGCAGTTTGTCCAGCTGACTGTTTCGAGCACACAGAAGACGGCATCGTTCTTCACAACAAAGATCTTTGTATCGGTTGTGGTTACTGTCTGTTCGCTTGTCCATTCGGCGCGCCTCAGTTCCCGAAACAAGCATCTTTCGGTGAGCGTGGCAAAATGGACAAATGTACTTTCTGTGCAGGTGGTCCAAACACAGAACCAGGTTCTCTAGAAGAGCGTGAGAAGTACGGTGCGAACCGTATTGCTGAAGGTAAGCTACCTATGTGTGCGTCACTATGTTCAACAAAAGCACTGCTAGCGGGTGATGCAGAGAAAGTATCTGACATCTTCCGTCAACGTGTGGTTGAGCGCGGTGCGAAAAACGCAGGTTGGACAGACGGTAACGATCTTTCTTACGACGCAACCAAAAGCTAAGTTGGAGAGACACATGTTAAATACTCTTAAACGTGCGTCTCTTGTAATGCTGTCGATGATGACAGCATTACTGCTGACCTTTGCGATGCCAGCGTCTGCGCAAGAAGACACATCTCCAGTGGTACAACAGGAGATGACACAACTTGCAGGTGCAGACTTCTGGCGTCAGGTCAAAGAGGGGCAAGAAGGCTATACCACGTCGAAATCAGCGGAACACGGTGTGCTGATCAGTACTCCGGGTGAGACTTGGTACATTCTTAAAGAGAAATGGATGTCTCCTGCGGGCGCTGTCGCGATTTTCGGCAGTATCGCAATGGTTATCATGGCTTACGTATTCGTTGGTCCTCTGATGCTAAGCAAGCCACGTACTGGCAAGAAGATGAAACGCTGGTCTCGACTAGACCGCGCACTACACTGGAGCATGGCGTTTACCTTCTTAACGCTGGCATTCAGTGGTTTGATGCTGGTTTACGGTAAGCACTTCTTGAAGCCGTACGTGCCCACTGAGTTCTGGGGCTTCATCGTTATGTTGGCGAAGCAGTACCATAACTACATGGGTCCGCTGTTCTTCATCTTGCTGATGCTTGTTCTACTGAAGTGGTGGCGCAAATCTATCCCTAACATGACAGACATCCGTTGGTTCATGAAAATGGGCGGCATGGTTGGTAAGCATAAAGGTACGCACCCATCGGCAGGTTTCTCGAACGGTGGTGAAAAGGCGATCTACTGGTTGTTGATCTTCTTCGGTGCTATCGCTGCAGTGAGTGGCTTAATTCTGGATTTCCCAATTTTCGGCCAAACTCGTCGCGATATGGAATTGTCTAACCTTGTTCACGCAATTTCGGCACTGATTCTAATCTGCGGCTTCATCTTCCACATCTACATCGGTCTATTCGGTATGGAAGGTGCGTTAGAAGGTATGGTTACCGGTGAAGTTGATGAGACATGGGCGAAAGAGCACCACGATCTTTGGTATGAAGAAGTGAAATCCAAAGAAGCGATGGGCGAAACAGATACGGCAAACACGGAACCAAAAGGAGCGAAAGCGAATGAACAAACCTCATAACGGGATTTGGGTTGCGTACATCCTGAGTTGTTTGACCCCGTTTACGTTTTTGATCTCAGGCGTTATCGCAATCATTTACGCGGGCTACCGCTTGGATAAAGGCGAAGATAGTGATGTAGTGAACTCACATTACTACGGCTTGATTCGCACATTCTTCCTGTACTTCACCTTCTTTGTTGTATTGATCGTAACAGTGGCAACATCGAACGGTGTGTTGGTTGGTGTTAGTGACTATTGGGTACACAGCAGTTTGCTAGACACGGTAGCTTACTTTATTCCTTGGGTAGGTATGCTGTTCGCAACGCTTGCGATTCTAGTTTGGTTCCTACGTATGTACCAAGGTATGAACCAACTGCGTAACAATATGCCGCACAGACCGTCTACAGGTCCAAACCTGTAAACCGGAACCTTTGCTCAAAAGCCTCGCCATCGCGCTGTCTCTTAT
>NZ_JAHGAH010001329.1:0-1022 GCF_030248475.1 Vibrio sp. D173a | reverse complement strand
CACTACAGAGAATGTTAATCAGAGTTTAGACGTGATGGTTAACTCGATCGTGCGTATTAATGATCTCGGCCTTGAGATCGCTACGGCAGCGAGCCAACAAAGTGCTGTAACTGATGAGGTTAGTCGTAACATGACAACGATTCAGGGGATGGTGAATGAACTGACTGACAACGGTGCTCAAGCCACTGCAGGCACGGTTCAACTGACCAATAGCAATAAGCAGCTGCTGGCGATTGTTGATCGCTTTAAGCTGCAATAACTTGGACTGAAAATATTACTTATAAGGAGACGTCTCCTTTTTTATTTGTACCATTCAGTGAAGAAACAAACAGACAAGGCTACCTAAGACTCAAAATTAGCGTCGTAATGAGAATTGTTATTAATAATCTGTTACATTTTGCGCAAGTTAATTTAAGAGTAGAACAGTATGGATATTTCTCGTCGTCAGTTTATTAAGTCTTCTATTGCTATATCAGCGCTATCAATCTTGCCCGCTTGTAGTGTTACCTAATCTGTCGATGAAAAAGGACGATACGTATACGACCTGACGGCGGAGCCAGCAACAGCTGAGCTCGTTCCAGGGTACACGACTAAAGTACTTAAAATACCAGCACCTACCATTCGCTGCCGTCAAGGTGAGAAGGTTGTCATCCGTTTTACCAATAAGCTCGCAGAGCCAACCACAATCCACTGGCATGGCTTAAGAATCCCGATTGAAATGGATGGCGTGCCTTTCTTAAGTCAGCCTCCAATCATGCCTGGAGAGACCTTTGTTTATGAGTTTATTCCGCCAGATGCGGGCACCTTCTGGTATCACCCACATATGAATAGCGTTAAACAGCTGGGAATGGGGTTAGTAGGGCTGATCATTGTTGAAGAGTCTCAGCCCGTTGCTTTTGATGAAGAGTTACCACTGATGCTTAAACATTGGCATCTTGATAAGCAAGGGCAGTGGAAGGACCTGATGATTCCACGGATGAGTGCTCGTATGGGCACCCCTGGAGAGTGGAGTAGTGTGAATG
>NZ_JAHGAH010001328.1:0-681 GCF_030248475.1 Vibrio sp. D173a | reverse complement strand
GTAAGACTTAAGTACATAACCAATCAAACCCGGCGCAGCGTTATCCCATGCCGCTACTCGACCGCGACGTTCCATCTTGCTTGGTGCTAGCGTGCTATCAATCAGCACCTGACCACGTGGTGCTTCAACAGTTAGAGGAAGCGTCGCAATTTCAGGACCATTACCTTGATAACGAACATTGAACTCCCAAGTCTGGCTCTGGCCTTGCTTTGTAATCTCGTTGCGGCCACGCTTCTCGACATACGTGACATCGGCGTAATCAGAAGCGAAATCCGTCACTGTCGCAGCAGCCATACCTGTACCCGGACGACGACGCGGAACTTCGATGGTCGGAACCTTGAATTCCTTGCCCTCTTCCACTGCATAAGTCACCGTGAAGTTAACCTCTGCACCCGGAGCAAAACCACCGAACATTGGCGCGTTGTTGCCCTCTTGACCAAGTTGGTATGCAGCACCCCAGTTGCTTGGTTGAACCTGAGCAAAACTGAATTTAAATGGCTGCTCTAGCGGGTCATCTTTCAAACTCGCCAGGAAAGCAACAACGAACGTGCCTAGCATTACCGTTGCAACTAGAATCAATGCGCTGTATACCCAAGCCACTTTTGCCCAGCGGCGTCGCTCTTGAAACTTTGCGACCTGCTCCATAGTTGCCACAGGAGCTACATCATCTTTTGACGTCAT
>NZ_JAHGAH010001327.1:0-771 GCF_030248475.1 Vibrio sp. D173a | reverse complement strand
ACTCTGGCGAACACAGTTGGCATGTGTGTATTAGTGCTCTGATGTTAAAAGACTACGCTGACGAGGTTATTAACATCGATCGCGTGATCAAAATGCTGTTGATTCATGATCTGGGCGAGATCGACGCCGGCGACAAAATCGTTTATGAATCAGAAACCGCAGAGCAAAAGAATAAAGAGTGGAACGGGGTTAAACGAGTGCTGGATATGCTGCCAAACCGACAAGGTGAAGAATATTTGGCACTGTGGGAAGAATTCGAACTTGGTGAAAGTGCTGATGCAAAATATGCCAAAGCCATCGATCGTATCCCTCCGCTTCTCCACAACATCAATGATGATGGCTACGGTTGGAAGAAGCATCATGTTCTCAAAGAGAAGGTTCTCAATTTCAACCAGCAAAGAATATCAGCTGGTGGAGAGAAGATATGGGAAGGCGTCGAAGCTAAGCTACAACAAGCTATCGTCGATGGGATTCTAACCTAATCATCCCAGTTAGTTTTTCGGTTAAGCACAACCATTCTCCTATGAATGTCATTGTGAGCTTTCGTAAGGTGTTGAGTCATGTAGAATCGGTGTTTTAAGTTTAGAGGCCGCCATGATGAAACCAGTGCAACAGCAAATCGGCAACATCGCCCTTGTTGTCGAAAACTATGACGACGCCATTGAGTTCTATACGCAGAAACTTCAATTTACGTTAGTTGAAGATACCGATTTAGGCGGTGGTAAACGCTGGGTACAGGTCGCTCCGCCCAATTCTAACGGCACCAACCTT
>NZ_JAHGAH010001326.1:0-703 GCF_030248475.1 Vibrio sp. D173a | reverse complement strand
TATTGAGCCTATTGAGCTTATCGAAAAGTTATCAAAGAACGTATCTGTAACAATGCCAGGGTGGGAACCAGAACGACTATCTCAGTTAAAAGAAACGTTTGAGAAGTACAAAGGTTTTACAGCGGAAGACCTTTGGGGAAACCTCCAGTATTTCTTAGAAAAAGTTATCCCCGTTTGTGAAGAATACGATATTAAAATGGGGATTCACCCAGATGACCCTGCATTCCCTATCTTTGGTCTACCTCGAATTATTATTAACAAAGAAAATATTCTAAGGTTTTTAAACTTGGTTGATAGCCCATATAACGGCTTAAGTTTATGTACCGGATCACTTGGTTCGAGCAATAACGATATTCCAGACATTATCGACGAAGTTCATGAGCGAATTCATTTTATACATATACGTAATGTAAAAAGGTTTGAGAACGGTGACTTTATCGAGTCCTCTCATCGAGCGTGTGATGGCTCCGTCGATACTATTAAAGTTATACAAACACTTCATAAGCACGATTATCAAGGTTATGTACGACCAGACCATGGTCGCCATATTTGGGGTGAAGAGAAATGGGCTCGTCCTGGTTACGGTTTATATGACCGAGCTCTTGGGATTATGTACATCCTCGGTGCATGGGACAACTTGCAAGCGCAGCAAGCTAGCAAATAAATCGTGAGTTAGTTAGACCAATAGTCGCGTGCTAATAGT
>NZ_JAHGAH010001325.1:0-870 GCF_030248475.1 Vibrio sp. D173a | reverse complement strand
TTCCAACTCGATCTTTTCGCACCAATGTGCCAGAACAATTGGCGTTGCTCACTGCTCGCCTCTTGCAACATCATAGAGTAGAACAACGTCTTATTTTGGTGCTCGTGAGTGAACGAGTAGATAACATTGCTCGTCCCTTTCACTCCAGGTTTCGCCAATTGATTCATACGCTGCTCATTAAACAACGTACCTAAAGCTTGTTGGTTACGCTCGTCATGCCAGTACTGCCAAAGAGGGTGGTTGTTGTCGGTTAATAGAGCCAGTTTTAGCTCATTACCGCTAAAAAAGAGGGGCAGGTTACAGGTATGTTTGAGGTAAGTATGCTCAATACCGCGAGTTCGAGTACGAATGATGCGGTCTTGGTTCTCGTGTTGGGTCTTTTTGCTGCTGCTGTTGAGTGACTCTTCGATCAGTCTGCCTACGACATTGCTGTCACAAACACGCACCGTTCGTAGGAACTTAACTGCATTGTTCTCGAAAGAGTCGTCGATTCCAAGAATACGAAACTCAGTGGTTCTATCCACATCAGGCTCTTTCGACTTTTCGACCAATTCAGTAAATTTGACGCCGACAATTTCGCCAAGGTTGTATTTGAATGCGCTTGGCACCTTGAATTTCCCGCCTGATGGCGATATATCCACAGTAACACCGTGCAACACTTGACCCTTTGAGGTGGTTATCTCAACTTGTGAGGCAACCTTTAAGCGGTTCTCTTGACGCTTTAAGTCGTAACCAAGGTTAATAGGTTCCGCTTCATAAGGACTATTGGCACTGGTGATGCCGTTGTCTTCTTGCTGAGTGGTATTGATTTGGTTGTTGACTGGCTGAGTTCGCGGAGACATGACCATGTCCCAAACCCCTTCAGTGTAG
>NZ_JAHGAH010001324.1:0-739 GCF_030248475.1 Vibrio sp. D173a | reverse complement strand
TCATCGCTTCCACTTGGTCGTGTGTGACGTACACAAAGGTTGTGCCAATATCTCTGTGAATTTGTGTTAACTCTCCGCGCATGTGGACACGCAGCTTTGCATCCAGATTGGAAAGAGGTTCGTCCATCAGAAACGCAGAAGGCTTTCTTACCATCGCTCGGCCTAACGCTACGCGTTGGCACTGTCCTCCGGACAGTTCACCGGGTTTACGGTCTAGTAAGTGTTCGATATGCAGTTGCCCCGCCACGTCCTGAACGCGACGATCGATCGATTTGGCTGATGCTCTGCTTTCGCTGTTTACTTTGTCTACAAAGGGGAACCTTTGCCAAAGTGGCATACGCATTCTCAAAGGCACTTGCATGTTCTCGCGCACGGTTAAATGCGGGTAGAGCGCATAAGATTGGAAAACCATAGCAAGGTCGCGATCTTTTGGACGTTTATCCGAAATATCCGTACCACCAATGCGGATGTGACCCTCTGATTGTTCTTCGAGGCCTGAGATTATTCGTAACAGCGTCGATTTCCCGCTGCCTGAAGCCCCGACCAATGTTAAAAACTCACCATCCTTTATATCAAGATTGATTCCTTTTAGGATTTCCGTTTGACCAAATGATTTTTTAATATTTGAAAGATGTATATCTGCCATGGTGTCCAATCTTCGTTTTGTCAGTTTTAAGGGCGTTCGCCAGCAGCGATGCGGCGGTTTATATCGTTGATAACAGCTGGTAGGTCTGCGATC
>NZ_JAHGAH010001323.1:0-691 GCF_030248475.1 Vibrio sp. D173a | reverse complement strand
AGCGCTTGAATGCACGCTTGGCGGCGCGCCTCAAACTCAGGACGGGTCAGCTGCGCTTTGAAATACGCATCGCTTGTTACGTTAAGGAGAGCAAACTGCGCCTCTCCTTAATTCACTATTCAATATCGAGTAGGCAGTACTTATGCCTACTCCTGTGTTAAGCCTTTGGCGCTTTTGGCTTACGCTTTGCCGTGCGCTTCTTTTTCGCTTTCGGCTTATCGGTACTCGCTGGTTTACGCTTCGGCTTTCTCTTGCTGCTTGTCCCTTCTTCACTGCTACCATCAGGGCGCTTGGTAGGCTCAACTAATGGTTTAGCACTGCTTCCTGGGCGGCGGCTTTTTACAGCTGCGCGTTTTTTGCTTTTCGCCTTTTTCGCAGCATCCGCAGCACGTTTCTTCGCGGTTTTACCTTTACCACGAGGCTTGCGGTCAGTATCGACAATATCAAAGTCAATCTGGCGGCTATCTAGGTTGACCGCAGAGACCTTAACCTTCACTGAATCGCCAAGGCGGTAGATATTACCAGAACTCTCACCAATTAATCTCTGTCCAATTGGGTCAAATTGGTAGTAATCGTTGGCTAGTGACGTCACATGCACTAAGCCATCAATATGCAGCTCTGTTAGGCGAACAAAGAAGCCAAAACCAGTTACGTTAGCAATAACACCCGGCATCTCTTCGCCAACGTGGTC
>NZ_JAHGAH010001322.1:0-775 GCF_030248475.1 Vibrio sp. D173a | reverse complement strand
GAGAAGGTCATCGGCCTTGTGGATGAGTGTTTCCGTATGAAGTTGAAGCTGCTGCCGCCAGATATCAACTCCGGCTTATACCGCTTCAATGTAGATGAAGACGGGGCGATTGTTTACGGCATTGGCGCGATTAAAGGAGTAGGCGAAGGCCCGATTGAAGCGATCATCGAAGCCAGAAACAAGGGCGGGTATTTTAAAGACCTGTTTGATTTCTGTGCTCGTATCGACCTCAAGAAAGTCAATAAGCGTGTTATTGAAAAACTCATCATGTCGGGTGCACTTGACCGCTTGGGTCCACACCGTGCAGCAATGATGGCTTCGCTTAACGATGCGGTGAAAGCGGCGAGCCAACATCACCACGCAGAATCGTTCGGTCAATCGGATATGTTTGGTGTGTTGACCGATGCACCAGAAGAAGTTGGACAGAAATATACTCAGGTACCTAAATGGCCAGAGAAGGTATGGTTAGAAGGGGAAAGAGAAACTCTAGGCCTATACCTAACAGGTCACCCGGTTAATGCGTATATTAAAGAGCTTGCGAAATACACTAGTTGCCGCCTAAAAGATGCGACACCGACTCGTCGCGATCAGTCACTGACGATTGCCGGCTTAGTGATTGCGGCTCGAGTGATGACCACTAAACGTGGTACACGAATCGGCTTGATGACGATCGACGATCGATCTGGTCGAATGGAAGTGATGTTGTTCTCAGATGCGCTCGAACGCTACGCAGAATTGCTCGAAAAAGACAAAATTGTGGTCGTTTCCGGACAGG
>NZ_JAHGAH010001321.1:0-814 GCF_030248475.1 Vibrio sp. D173a | reverse complement strand
ACTTCTTCACGCTATCGACAATCTTCTGAGACTGAATACGTAACACAACGTCTCGATAATCTTGGTCGTTGATCGCTTTAGAGATGCTCAGTAGCTGATTCTCTGCACTTAATACCGCTTGTTCAAACTTGTCGTCTTCAATACTCGCAAGCAGCTTCACTTCATGAGCAACACTACGAACGTGGTTTAGCTCGAACTCAGCTGCTGTTACCGCATCTTCAATAATCGACTTTTCACGTGGGCTCGCTTTGATTTTGTTCTCAGCCAATTCGATTTGCGAATTCGCTTTAGCAAAAGTCAAAGGCACCACTTCATGGAAGTCTTCATCTTCTAGCAACTCTAGCTTCTCTTTCAGCGGCGTGATGTACTTCTTATGCGCGACTTTCACTTCAAGCACGCGAGCGTTGTTCAAAAACTCGACCTGCGCTTCTTGAGCATCTTCCAGCTCATCTACTAATACATAATTAAAGAGCTCGCTGTACTCTGAATAAAGTCGCTTGTAGTTCGACTTAAACATGGTGTCAGCACCGAGCAGCTTCAGATAATCCATCTGTGCGATAGAATCTGCTAATACTTGGTCTGCTTTTTCCTTAAGTACAAGAATCGCGTCGTAGTTAGACTGTACTGTCTCTACTTTTTCATCGAATGCTTGCGCGTATGTCTGACTTGAAAAGATCGAGTAGCTGTCCGTAATCAACGTGTGATCTTTTGCGATGTCGGCATAAATCTCCTGAGCATCTGCCCATGCACCCTTCAACTCTTTATAGTTTCCAGGGGCATACAGTGCGTATTGTGAGTGCTCTTCTAGCTTAGT
>NZ_JAHGAH010001320.1:0-1088 GCF_030248475.1 Vibrio sp. D173a | reverse complement strand
AGTAAACCTATTAGGTAACCCTTTGGATTACCAAAAGCTTGAAACCATCATTTCAGGCAAAAATATTGAACTGCTTGAAGATAACTGCGAATCATTAGGTGCCACTCTGAATGGCAAGCAAGCCGGTACCTTTGGTTTAATGGGTACCTACAGCAGTTTCTTCAGCCACCATATCAGTACAATGGAAGGTGGTTTGGTGGTGACTGATGATGAAGAGCTCTACCACATCATGCTGTCTGTACGCTCTCATGGTTGGACTCGTCACTTACCGAAAGAAAACAAACTGTGTGTCAAAAGTGATAATCCATTCGAAGAGTCTTTCCGCTTCATTTTACCAGGTTATAACTTGCGTCCACTGGATATGTCCGGTGCACTAGGTATTGAGCAGCTGAAAAAAATCCCATCGATTGTCGCAGGTCGCCGCAAAAACGCTATCGCCTTCCGCAACATTTTCTCGCAGGTCAAAGGTATTAGCATTCAACAGGAGACCGGTGAAAGTAGTTGGTTTGGATTTGCGATTATCGTAGAAGCTGGTAAAGAAAAACGCGATGAGCTTGCAAAAGTACTGGCAGACAATGGTGTGGAATGCCGTCCGATTGTTGCAGGTAATTTTGTACGCAACCCAGTTGTTGAGTACTTTGACTACCAAGTTCACGGTACATTACACGCTAGTGATAAGGCGAGCGACTGTGGTTTATTCATTGGTAATCATCACTATGATGTTACTGAGAATTTAGAGCAAGTTGCTAAGCTGATTGAATCTGTCATCTAAGCCAAGGAATAAAGATAAGCCAATGTTTCATTGGCTTTTTTTAATATGTTTTTAGAAGAACGCACTTTTTCAAACGTCATTGAACATACCCCTTTAATCTCTATCGATTTAGTCGTTGAAAATGAGGAGGGCTCATTCCTTCTCGGTCAACGGTTGAATAAACCGGCTCAGAATTACTGGTTTGTACCAGGGGGAAGAGTTCAAAAAAACGAAACATTAGAAGATGCATTTCTGCGCTTAACTCAAACCGAATTGGGCAAAGCGTATAATATCGATGATGCAGTATTAATTGGCCCCTTCACACATCTCTATGACG
>NZ_JAHGAH010000132.1:0-1467 GCF_030248475.1 Vibrio sp. D173a | reverse complement strand
CAACACACCCTATCTATTCTTCACTTGTTTTCCATTAACGGAATTATGACAGTAATTTAATAAAGGATACGGTATTCTCCGCACCTTTGTAGTTGCTTGAAGCGCCCGTCATATAAGGGCTGCGGAATCTTAAGAAATTTCTCCAATGAAATACGAACAACAGATCGGATATCGATATCCTAAAGGTCGATTTGCTATGGTGAGCGTGTACGCGTTCACTGGCGCTGCGATTTTAGCATCGACTATTTTTTCTCTTTTACTGTTTTTGTCGATTGACGAAAACCCAATGATGCAGGCGCTATTTGGCGGTCTGGCCATCATCTTCGAAGCGGGTAAGTTTTACGCTTGGTATGAATACGGTGAGCGTCGTGCACACAGAAACTACACCGGGGCCCTCACGGCGTTAGTGTTCTATTTGGTGTTGGCTGCTATTTCTATCGGCGGCAGTATCGGTGGCATCAACAGTGCAACCAACAGTGCTCAACGCCATATCTCGGTAGAACAAGCGAAAGTCGAAGCGTATAACCGCCAGATTGCGTCCATCGATAAGCAGATTGAGCTAAACAACATGGCGGCGCAAAAGTACATTGAGATGGAGCGCATCGCGACTGGCGTAACGCGCATTCAAGAGCAGAACAAGAAACTACGTGAAGAGCAGCAACGCTTGGCAACAGAGCGAGATAGCTTACCGCCAGTGGCGCAAGGTTCTGTAATTGGTCTGATCGACAGCTTAGCGAAAGCATTTGGAACGACATCTTCACAAGCGCAGTTGGGCTTGGTGGTGTTCTTATCTATCTTGTTGGATTTCTTTGCTGCTTTCTTTGTGGGTTTGATTGGTGAAGAGAACCGCTTCCGTCATTTCTTCCGTCGTAACGATGGTATAACGCTAGCAAACGTTCGAGATATTGAGCCGGAGCCAGCAGGATACCTACCTCATATCAAAGAGGAAGCTGAGCCGGAAGCGCAACAAGAGCTTGAGCCAGAAGAGCCCAAAACATTATTAGAGCAGGTGAGCGATGCGTTAAAAGGTCACCAAATCACTTGCACTAAAAAGGCAGTAGCCAAACAGTTCAGGCTCTCGGCAGAAGAGGTCGACAAAGTGTTTGAAGAACTAGCCGAACTTGGCTTAGTCGGTAAGAAAGCCAACCACCATTACCACTGGATTGGTCAAACCGAAGCGGCTTAAGCATTCCGAACTAAAAACAAAAGAGCGTCCAGATGGACTAATGCCGATCAGTTAAGACTTTAATCGGCAGATCAGTTGAATGATCCTACCTGTATGTAAAAATCCGATAGACCCTGTTTATCGGATTTTTTATGCACGTTTCTCAAGCCCTCGACATCATCAACAGTTATAAACCCAATCAAGTTGAAACACTCGCTGACCTCCTGCCCATTGAACTCATTAATAGTGCTTACGAACTTACTGATACTGTTACGCTAAGAAAACGAAAGCTAACTTTAGAG
>NZ_JAHGAH010001319.1:0-789 GCF_030248475.1 Vibrio sp. D173a | reverse complement strand
CGGCACTTTCAGCGCACCCGGATCGCTCTCAATCGGGCGCGGCGCAAAGGTACACACCACAAAACCTGCGCCAACAAAGGTGGTGTGTGCAGACGGTGGCAAGTGGTAGCGATGTGACATCAGCGGTCTGATATCGCGCCAGTTCACTTTCACCACGGCCAAATCACCATGCCAGCCAATCGCATCCAAAGGATTGAACGGATAAGTGATCACGCTGACTTTGTCGTGGCGTTTCACCTGAACTTGGGTTTGATCTTCTGAATATTGAGCGCGGAATTGATCGTTGATCGATGGGATTTCAAGAACCGCCCCATGCCCATCTCTGGCAATGAGTAAGCCGCGTCGGTGTTCTCAATCATCAGAATGAACATCGGCTCACTTGGCTCCAAGCGCCAATTAGTCGAGCGTGGAATCATCACGTAATCCCCTTCACTCACTTGCAAATGACCATAGTCGCAATAGAGATCAGCGCTGCCTTGGTGAATGAACAGCAGCTCATCACCATCGGAGTTACGTACCAAGAAATCCATCTTCTCATCCATGCGCCAAACACGGATTTTGCAGTCTGCGTTGTGTAAAAGATGAGGCACTGCCCAAGGGGTTATCTGGCTGGCTTTGTCCACCAGCGTAAAATCGAAAGCGCGAGGGCGTAAGTCGCCCTCCCACTCTGACCAACCCGTTGGTGCATGTTGGTGATGGAAGTGCGCGGCAGGGCCGAAGACACCACTTCGGCCCGCCTCTCGCTCATAGATGGCCTCTTCGGGAAAGTCGGCATGCGCTTGTTTGGAG
>NZ_JAHGAH010001318.1:0-642 GCF_030248475.1 Vibrio sp. D173a | reverse complement strand
ATCTGTTCCGGCATTTAAAAACTACAAGATCAACACTGCGACCGGCAGCATCGTTATCGAATATGACCCGTCATGTATTCCACCTAGCACCATAGACGCTCTATTTTCCGACTCTGCTGCAGATGCTGAGCAGGCATGTTACTCGCTCGCCGAGCAGCTAAACCTCTAAGGAGTGAACACCTTGAGTAATGAGACGAACAACCCCTATCAAGCGTATTACAACGCAATGTTGGATATGCAAAAGGAGATGGCAAATGCCTATTTCGCTGCCCAGCAGAATGGTCAGTGGGATCCTAATATGCCTCCCCCAATGGGAATGCCACCCTTTATGATGCACGGTCAACCGATGCATCCTCAGTTTATGCACCCAGGAATGATGCCACCACATATGGCACATCCTGGTATGCCACCTCAATACAATCAGGCAAACGCCCCTCAAACGCCTCAACCAGAAGAGGAAAACAATGCCCTCTTTGAACAAGCACAAGCGATGCTCGATGGTGCACTAGGGGAAGAAGCAAATACATTCAAAGAGATATTAGGAAGTTTTGGTATGAGTGATAAAGAATTCTGGAAAGGCGCTATGGTCGGCGCAGCGGCGGCTTTGATCCTAAGCAACGACAACGTTCGTGGAAAGCTAAT
>NZ_JAHGAH010001317.1:0-797 GCF_030248475.1 Vibrio sp. D173a | reverse complement strand
CTGCTGATGAGATACATCCTGTATTGGTGGGAGCTGGTCCAGAGCCGCTAACAGAAGAGTTTAACGCGCCTTATAGAGCGGAGCTTGCGAAGAAGCGTCGCGTCCCAGTAACGCTGTTCATTATGGATAATAAAGTCGTGGTCGGTGTCGGGAACATTTATGCCAACGAAGCATTGTTTTCCTCAAGGGTTCACCCACTTCGACCTGCCAATAAGATCACGGCTGCGGAGTGGGATCTTCTGACTCAAGAAATTAAGCAAGTTCTTGCTACCGCAATCAAGCAAGGTGGGACGACACTTAAAGACTTTGCTCAAGCCGACGGTAAACCGGGCTACTTTGCACAAGAGCTGCAAGTTTACGGCAAAGCCGGAGAGCCATGCCCTAGTTGTGGCGAAGCTCTCCAAGAATTGCAGATTGGTCAACGGAATACGTTTTTTTGTGGGGAGTGTCAGAAGTAAGAGCTCAAAGTTTGGATCCCTTCGCGCTCAAAGCTTCTAAATGAGTATGTAGAGCCAAGTGAAGAGCGCGAGGCCCAAGCTGACCATTACCGCTGCAGAACCAATGTCTTTAGCTTTACCACTAAGTTCGTGATGTTCTGCACCCACGCGGTCAACGACGGCTTCAATCGCTGAGTTAATTAGCTCAAAAAGAACAACCAGAACTAAAGAAGCAATCATCAAGATTTGCTCAACTTTACTGATATCTAACATTAAAGCGACAGGAATAAAGATCGCGCATAAGACAAGCTCTTGGCGGATAGCTGCTTCGGTTTTGAAAGCAGCTTTCAAGCCACTGAG
>NZ_JAHGAH010001316.1:0-616 GCF_030248475.1 Vibrio sp. D173a | reverse complement strand
TCTTGGGTCATACCCGGAGCAAGGAAGGTCATGGTGATAGCTAAGCTAGCAAGCATCACAAAGAATAGCGCTCGGTTTAGCTTATCAATAACACCTGTACCACATGCCACTACAGCACCAGCAATCAAAGTGAACGCGATTTGTCCCGTAGTCGCACTGATGTTAATACCAAGGCTTGCCAATACCTGGCTCAGAAGATCGCCAGCACCTAAGATGTATGCCATCAATAGGCAGATAAGCAGGGCGTATAGTAGGCCATTGGTAATTAATTGACCTTGTCTACCTAGCGTTTTGCGCGCGATTGAGTTCAAGCCAAGGCCTCCACCAGCCTTGATTGTCGCTTCCAATAAAAGAAGCGCTGCGTAAGTGGTACCGAAACAGATCAGCACCATCAAAAGTGAACCGTATAGCAATCCAAATTGAGCGAGAACCATTGGAATTGCAAGCATACCAGCACCCAGAGCGGTACCAGCGATAATTAGGGAGCTCCCTATCATTTTAATATTCATTGTCTTTAACTTATTTATTTTGTTTTTAATAGGTGTACTTCTCTGTCATCAATCAAGATGCAAAGAAAATTCGAAAGAAGTTAAGCTTTAAAACGAATATCGATAGG
>NZ_JAHGAH010001315.1:0-603 GCF_030248475.1 Vibrio sp. D173a | reverse complement strand
GCTTCCATCCATTGACCCACTGGGATTTTGTTGTCGGTAATAAAATTCACAATATTGCCTTTTCTATGGTGAGCTGCGAATGCAACTCACCATTTCCTTCTAATTACGCTTTAACTTGCTTTAGGTATGCTGATACAGCGTCTTGAGCGGAATCGCCCTTGAGCGTTTTCACGTTCTTAAGCCACGCTTCCACTTGCTGCGGATTGCTGTTAAGCCACTGCTGAGCCGCTTTGTTTGGTTGAACGTTTTGGTTAAGAATCGCTTCCATCAGCTCATTTTCCATCTCTAGAGAGAATTCTAGGTTTTGCAGAAGCTGACCGACGTTTGAACACTCAGACAAGTAGTTTGCGCGCACATTGGTGTAAACATTGGCACCGCCGTAGTTTGGACCAAAGAAGTCGTCTCCGCCGTCTAAGTATTCCATCTCAACATTGCTGTTCATTGGATGCGGCGCCCAACCCAAGTAGACAATCCACTGGTTACGACGAGCCGCACGAGACACTTGTGAAACCATGCCCGCTTCACTTGATTCAACCAAGCTGAATTCTTTCAAACCGAAAGCATCAGAGTCGATCATCGATTGGATTAGACGGTTGCCATCGT
>NZ_JAHGAH010001314.1:0-752 GCF_030248475.1 Vibrio sp. D173a | reverse complement strand
ACTACGAAGCTTACCTAGCAGACCGCACTTAATTAGACTTCGTATTACAGATACAAAAAGAGCCTGCGTACTTGCAGGCTCTTTTAATTGGTTGCGACTAACACTTTGAAACAGCCAATAAGAGTGCACAAACAGGTAGAGTTTATTTATCGCTCCACACCGCCATCTCATTGCCGCTCGGCTCGCAGAAATGAAAACGACGACCGCCGGGGAACGCGAAAATATCACGCTTGATCATGCCGCCCGCTTCAACAATATCTTGCTCTGTCTGCTCTAAACCTTGGCTGTAAAACACCATGAGTGCGCCACCCGCACTGGCATCACAGGCCAATTCTGACTGATAAAAACCGCCCATTAAGCCCTTAGCAGTGAAGGCCGTATATTCTGGGCCATAGTCTTCAAACTGCCACTGAAAGACCGACTCGAAGAAGGTTTTTGTCTTGTCTAAGTCTTTTGCTGCAAACTCAATGTAATTGATCGAACCATGTTCCATTTCGGCCTCCTTACCAAAAATGTCGGCTTGGTTACGGGTTATTTTCTACGAACAACCGGGTAATCCGATTGATGTAACTCTTGTACAAAGCCTGAACCATCGCCACTGTGAGTGATCCAGACTTTCTCTTTTGCACGTGTCATAGCGACATAAAACAGTCTTCGCTCTTCCGCATATGGGAAGGTGTCAGAAGACTCAGTTAACGCACCGTCGATATGAAGTTGTTTCTTCTTCGTCGGGAACTGCCCTTCATCGACAC
>NZ_JAHGAH010001313.1:0-704 GCF_030248475.1 Vibrio sp. D173a | reverse complement strand
GCCAACATAAATAGCATTGCCGTAGAGTAGACCGTGACGTACACGAACGCATCGACCATTTTGGTCACAGTTTCACGCACCGCAAGTGAGGTCTGCATTACTTTGGTGGCAACACGCCCTGCAAAGTCATCTTGATAGAAGGACAAGCTCTGCTTTAAAAGGTAACGGTGAGCAAGCCAACGGATCGACATTGGGTAGTTGCCCAGCAAGGTTTGGTGAAGCAAGAGAGAATACGCCGCGATCATGACGGGCATGATCACCAACAACAGAATCCCTAAGCCGATCAATGTTGTTTGATTGTCGGCAAGGAAGGTCTCTTTATTGCTGGTTGTAAGCCAATCAACCAACTGTCCCATATAGCCAAACAGAGCCCCCTCGATGATTGCGATGGTCATACTCATTCAGCCAAGGATCAGTAACGGCTTTTCAAATCCGCGTGTGTAATGTCGACAAAAAGCCAATATGCCGCTTGGTGGCTGTATTGGTTCGTCCTTTGGGAAGGCCTCGGTAAAGCCTTCAAATTTCTTAAACATAGATTTCCCTTAGTCAACCTCTGCATCTGTGTGCAAAGTTGTAATTATTGTTGTGATTTTAGATCACGAGTAAAGCAAGTCTATGACGACGCCATAAGCGAAATCATAGTTATTTTTGAATGAGTTAGGGTTTATGTGAAATGAGACGTTGACTGACTGCCGCGGGATCAA
>NZ_JAHGAH010001312.1:0-858 GCF_030248475.1 Vibrio sp. D173a | reverse complement strand
TTCGCCACTGACCCATGCTAGGCCAACAGAACCAACTGGAATGTCATAGCCTTCTGTCTCTTCTATCTTGAGACGAACGAAGTGGTGTTTGTTCTGAATATTTTTGCCTGTCGTAGCACGAACCGATTCATCGATACCGAGCAGGGTCGCTTGTGCTTCACCCGTTGCTTCAACAATACCTTCAACGCTGGCCGAGAAAATCTTGCCTGGGTACACCGCAGTCGCAAACTCAGCGGGTTGGCCTACCTTGATGTTGCGAATGGCTTGGTGGTTCACACGCATCAGCACGTATTTCTCTTCGGTGTACATCTGGATACGTGGCATCATTGAAACACGTTGGCCTTCACGAAGAATAAAGTTAGTTACAAAACCATCTGTCGGTGCGGTCACTTTGGTGCTCTTAAGATCCCATTCAGCTTGTGCCAAGGTTGAGTTCGCTGTGTCGACTTCAGTCTGCTTTTTGGTGACATTCGTTTCAGCTTTTTGAATGTTTAACTTGGCATTCTCAGAATCCACTTTTTTCTTACTAAGTTCAGACTTCAATGTGGTCAGGCTGTGCTTTGCCAAATCAACTGTCGCCGTTTGCTGATCAATATCTGATTCGGTGATTGTGTGCTCTACGACACTGTTTTGGCGTAGATAGCGTTTCAGTGTTTTTTGTTGGAGCACAAGGTCCGTTTTCGCAGACTCGATTTTCGCTTCTGTTGAGTGGATATCTTCTAAAGACGACTGATATGAGATCTTCGCGATACCTACTTCTTGACGCGCGGTCTCTAATGCGACTTCCGCGGACTCAAGCTGAATCTTGGCCTTGTCGCGAGCAATGACATATTTGGTGTCGTCAATCTCATAAATAAG
>NZ_JAHGAH010001311.1:0-517 GCF_030248475.1 Vibrio sp. D173a | reverse complement strand
GCAGGTGTCGGATAAATCCTACAGTATCTGCAAGGATTGCCGGACCTACATCGGTCAGATCGATCTTACGTAGTGTTGGGTCTAGCGTTGCAAACAGTTGGTCTGCCGCATAAACACCAGCACGGGTGATCTGGTTAAACATTGTTGATTTCCCTGCGTTGGTGTAACCAACTAGAGAAATGGTTGGGATTTCAGCTCGATTACGAGCACGGCGGCCCTGTTCACGCTGCTTAGCTACTTTCGCTAAACGACGCAATATCGCTTTTATACGGTCACGCAACAGACGTCGATCTGTTTCTAGTTGAGTTTCACCTGGACCACGAAGACCAATACCACCTTTTTGTCTCTCAAGGTGGGTCCAACCGCGAATCAGTCGAGTAGAGATATGACGAAGCTGAGCAAGCTCAACTTGTAGCTTACCTTCATGAGTTCGCGCACGCTGTGCAAAGATATCTAAGATCAGACCGGTGCGGTCAATCACACGACACTTACACAAGTGCTCTAGGTTGCGCTCTTG
>NZ_JAHGAH010001310.1:0-750 GCF_030248475.1 Vibrio sp. D173a | reverse complement strand
TTTCTAGTTTCAACCATAGTAGCTTCCAAGCTTTTTGGCCCAATACCTTTTCACAACTTTCTTTCGTTAGCTCATCAACTTCTTTCATGAAGCGTAATGCCAATAAACGCGTAGCAACACGCTTTAGTAAACCGTGATGATCGCGAAACGTATCCAGTCGATTCTCAGCCTGTTGTCACCTTCGGTTTCGATAACCAAGAGTTCGGCGTTGATGTGATTGATGGCGAAGAGTGGCTCATTGATCATGGTGTGCCAGTTATTCGCAGCCAAGACCTCACTCTGGTTGGTCGTCACAATGTATCGAATGCATTGGTTTCTCTGGCTCTATTAAAGTTGGCCAATGTCGATTACACACTCAGCCTTGAGTCTTTGAAGGCATACAACGGCCTCACGCATCGCTGTCAGGTGGTTGCCGATAAGCGCAACGTGAAATGGGTGAATGACTCGAAAGCAACCAACGTTGCAAGCACACTGGCGGCACTGTCTGGATTAGAGTGTCAAGGCACGCTTTATCTGCTAGTCGGTGGCGTGGGAAAAGGTGCAGACTTTAGTGAGCTTGCGCCAGTGCTTAACAATATTGCTCGCGTGCAACTGTGCTGCTTTGGTGAAGATGCCGATCAATTTATGCCTCTGCATCCATCGGCGCAGAAGTTCGACACCATGCAACAGGTTATCGAAACGCTATCACCGCAGCTAGTCGCGGGCGATATGGTGATGTTATCTCCAGCATGTGCCAGCTTCGATAAGTTT
>NZ_JAHGAH010000131.1:0-27018 GCF_030248475.1 Vibrio sp. D173a | reverse complement strand
AATACCAAATGAAAAAAAGATGGTTAGGTATGGCTTGTGTGCTTCCCCTATTGGTTGCGTGTGACCATCAAAATCCAGCTAAAAATACAATTGAGCCCCAATATAAAGTCGAATTTGATTCCAAGCCTCAAAAAATATCACCTGATACGAAAAAGTGTGACTGGAATGACCAAGATGATGATGGGCAAACACTTCTCCATAAAATTTACGCTGGTACAGCATGGACAGAGAAAAGTTTCAGTGAAAAGCAGGCTTTATTATTAAAAGGCTTTAAAGAGGGATGTATTAACCCAAACTTACAGGATAACATGGGATATACTGCAGCACATTACGCAATTGCTTTTATGTATGAAGTCCCTGCTTATGATTCAAAACTGGATACGCTCCCTTTTATCCACCCAATAGAATTATTAGATTTGCTTGTTTCCCAGCCAAACTTTAACCCAAATATTCGGGACTATTATTATCGCAATTCGCCATTGATGCTATTAATAGGGGATAAAGATGCATTTAAAAATGATACGTTCAATAAAATTAACTATCTAAAAAGAACAAAAGAAATTATATCAACTTTCTTAAAAAGAGATGATGTCGTATTTAACTGGCAAAATTATACACGAGAAACGATTTCATCCTTTATAGATAAAGTAATCGATAATGTTTATATAAACCCTTGTAATTGTACAGTTGAACCACATCAAACGTTAGAAACTATCAAAGAAATAAAGTCACAGATAGAAAAAACCACTAACAAACTTTTATATCCATATAGTAATGATGAAAGTACGGGGCTATATATTACTTTTGAAGATATAGGCTTCGATTCAAACTTATACCACCTTAGCTTTTACAATGACTATCTATTGGAATCGCTAGAATTAGGGGCCGATCCTAATTTTATATCAAATGATCAATATACATTCCTTAATCTCTTATCTGATATAAACGGGCGTTATTATGGTGCAGACGTCGAGTCAAACAACGATTTACGAACAAAACTAGCAAAGACTTTGATTCAGCATGGTGCAGACGTAAATCTGACTACTGAAGGGAAAACCCCTCTTTATTTCGCTCTTGGGAGCAGTAATACTGAGCTAGTTAAGCTTCTACTCGCACATACCGAGCTTGACTTGAACCATCAAGACAGAGAAGGGAATACTGCGATAATGAAGTTTTTTAAGTATCATGATAACGATACATTTGAAGAACAATCACAATTATTGTTTCAACGAAGAAGTGATATAAACTGGCAACAGAAAAATTATAAAGGTAACAACTTGCATGACATATTAAATCAAATAGTTACGAAGTATAACCAAGAAGAAATGAAAATATGGATAGAAGAAAGCCTAAGGGTGAATACTCAGAATTAGATTTTAATTAACTAATCCATTAAAAGTCCTCTGATATACTCAGAGGACTTTTAGTGTGAAGCCAATAAATATGATGGACTATTACTTATTAATCAACTATCTTCCTTTTGTTTGCTCAGCTCTCTGGATAATGAATCCAAAATACTGGTAATAAATAACTATCACACTCATTACATCGATACTTATTATTACCAATTTTAGTAAAGATAAGCTTAACGGCATCAGTACCTTCTATCGTTGTTTCTGGTTGGCAGTAATCACCATTATCAAAAAACTCACTAACAGCGGTGAAGACTATTTTGTCACCTTGCAAGCAAACGTTATAGTTGTGCGCTATACTACTTTTATTATTACGTAACCAAGCACGATACTTATCCATACTGATATATGAACTATCAATAGTATCACGATAGATCTCAGGATACTTCTCTTTAAAGTTAAGACTATTATCGGCATCTAGTTCCTGATCTCGGCTAAAACTACCTTGATAAGGGTTTTCTTTGACTACATAATCAAACACCAAAAAATCGTAATAAACGTAAATATACAAGCCTACACAGGCACATAACGAAGCTAGCAACGCTATGCCTTTGCCTTTTCGCGTTGCATGGTAAAAAAGCCATAAAATGAAAGCTAAGCCAAAGAAACAGCTCGCTAATACCACAGCAAAATAGCTTGATACATCCAAGACATTACGCCAAAGATAGGCAAAAAACTGACTTATATCACCATTGAACTCAATAAAAAAACTCAGAACTAATAAGACAATAAAAACGAACAGAGTAAATAATGCAGATAACTTGAAGATTTTTATTTTTTTCATAACCGAACTACCTAAAGACAGAAACAACTCAACAAACACATATTGAAAATAAATTTTAGATATATTTAATGTAAATACAAAATTACTATACTATTTTATCTAACATTTAATCCTGATTACTTTATTATAAAATAAAAATAGCATGACCATAATCTCGTGTTATGTCTCTTTTTCCTCTCTATCTAATATCTCT
Organism: Vibrio sp. D173a; assembly: GCF_030248475.1. Taxonomy (NCBI): domain Bacteria; kingdom Pseudomonadati; phylum Pseudomonadota; class Gammaproteobacteria; order Vibrionales; family Vibrionaceae; genus Vibrio; species Vibrio sp. D173a. Next base: position 24,629 of record NZ_JAHGAH010000131.1, on the reverse strand, counting down.
CGAATTTTCTTATAAGACTTTTTTTGAGAATTGAAGATGATTTTATGCCCACCACCAAACTCTTTCTCTATGCCAGCAATCAGTTTCCGCCACTCAAGCAGATAAGCTACCATCGAGTAAATCAACACTCCAAATGTGAATAGTACAAGCGTACCAAGGCTGAAAAATAGAACGTAATGAACTCCTACTTTAGGACTTATAACATCAGAACGTTTGAGCAGTTCTGCTATCCCAATACCAATACCAATACCAATACCAATACCAGCACCACCTGTCCCAATAAAAAAGGCAACATAACTGCCATACTCCTTTTTAATACTAGTAATGAGTCTACGCCAACGACTTAAATAAGAAACTAAAGGTGCAATAATCACACCGACAGCTAAGCTAATTGGCACACCGATTGTAAAAAACAGGAAGGCATGGATATCAATTTCGGTACCTAAAATCCCTAAGCGTTTAAGTCCCTCAGCTATAGCTATTGATAAACCCGCAGCGGAGCCTCCAACAAAGATAAATACCAATGCTACTACCTTTCCAAAACGCTTGAATGGTGTTCTTAACCATGGCATTTTATCAAAGCTAAGCTAAGACCACGGATTTAAATACTTGACTTCGATTTCACAGCCTCTAATTCTTATTTCCTTATCGATTGATCTTAAGTCTCTTTTCTTGATGAAATAATTTCCAATTACAAAGCCAAGAAACAAAAAAACATAATAATGGACAAATATAAATGTATATCAGGGAAGCTATTTACATGAATTGCAACTAAAGAAAAAATAAAATTGTACCCAGTATATAGCATAGATAATGGATATCAAATTAAATTCCACTATATTATAAGATAAGTAACTATCATTGCAAATATATGCAATAAAATATACACAACTGAAATAAAAAATAAGTTAATATCGGGGACACTGATAGTAAATTCATATCTTTTGTCACAGCTAATTTTACCAACTCAATAAATCCAAAGAATATAAAAAAGGCAACAATCGCCCTTCTTGAACTATCTATATTATTTACCGATTTATTTTCCAAAAAATACCTCTAAAGTTTGAATATATCAGTGCCTATTTTACCAAACCTAGTCATTGGTTTCTTTCTGCTCTTTAGGCTCTGTTCGGTAGTTATCACCAGCAGTGATGTCGTATCGAATTACTGTGTCGTCAGTAAATTGGGAAAAATCGAGCCTCATTTTAAAATAACTAAACTCCCCCTCTGCTTCCATTTTTCCATCAATGTAATAATCACAAGCAAAGCCGTCGGACCAATTCTGCCACTCGTCATAATATGTTGCTCTACAATTTTTCGCCTCTAAAAATGACGTTGCAGCAATAAATTTATCACTTTCCATTCTTGGTGGGTATATTCGTAGCTCTGCAAAACCCACCGTATCGTAAGCGTTTTCGGCATCAACAGTAATATCGTACTGCTTCATATCACAACCGTTAGATATAAAGTTGGTATAAGGAATGCGTAGCTCGTAGTGACTTTCATCTTGCGAGAAATTATGGTCGATGAGCAATATTGCTTTGCCCCCTTTTCGTTTTTTACCGTCCACGGCACTCCAAGAAAAAGACTTACACTGCTCACCGCCACCGTAGAATGTACTGTATGCTTTAACCTTCGCATCCTCTGGCTTCAAGCCTTTTATAGTAATGTAGTGATCGTCAGGCGACGCTCCAAATGGCGGAGTTGGTTTGCTGTGCTTGGCAAAGAAAGAAGGCACTGCATAATACAGCCCTAAAGCTCCAACAAAAACAACTAAAGGTAAGCCTACTTTAAAAACTTTACTCATCAATTTGTCCTTTTATGTCAATGACTGACGGCGCTGCATTACCATAGAGTAAGGTAATAGGTGGCATCAATGCGGGAGAGTTTACAAGCACACCTAACTCCCGTTGAATACGCTTGAGATTAGCAACTAACTCTTCAATAGTTTCCTGCTCCATCTTCAAGCTAATACGTTTCGCCTCACCAACATGGTAAGGAATACTTTGGCTTCTCTCATACTCTTTTTGCAGCGCTTGGTGACCTTGATTCAAGCTTTCTATCGTCGCTTTTAACTCTCGATTGGCGTTCTCGTAGCTCTGGAATAGTGTCCCTTCAAGCAGCATCTCAAGTTGCGCTTTCAAGTTAGGAATATATTCTGACATCATATGATCTAACCCCGAATCTAGCACAGTCGCAACATACCCATTGAGGTCGATGTGCTCCTTACTTAATGTGTTTGCCAATACAAACGTATCATCTTGTTTATCGTGCGCAAACGTAAGACTAGTGATGTGAGTCTGCTTCGGAGTCAGAAGAACCTGCTTTACATCATTAGGTTGGTGTTTTTCAGGACTATAAGTCAGTAGCTGGACTAAATTGCCATGATGATGATAATTGTCTTCATCACTATCTACAACTTTGTCTAAGAGCGACATAACTTTACCAGTTATACCGATTCGTTTTCCCCATGAACGCCAAGTCGTATCTTCGGTATTTGTATTTGTCCATTTAAAAGGCAATTGTGGAACCAAATCATGGTTATTCACATGGCGATGGTGAACAATGCTGTTGTAGTTTTTAACAAAAGTATGGGTTCCAGTACGTGGCATACCGTAAGTGTGGAGCCTTAACGTATTCGGAGAGAAATATTGTTTTAACAACGCACTAATTAGCAAAGCACCAGCCCCTCCTAGGCTGTGCCCACAAACATAAAAATCCTTTTTGCTATGAAAGTCTTTAATATCATCTCTAATTAACTTCCAAAACGCAGCGGCATATTGGTAGAACCCTTGATGAACATAACTTCCATTTAATTCAGGAATAGCTATTTGCGAGGCATCTAAGTCGGTCATTACATCTTTATACCCAGGCGATTCAAAAATTGCCCTGACACCGTCTTCAGCTTCAATAGCTCGAAGAGCCAATCCATCACTCCCTACACGATGAATGCCTTCATTGCCAAAGTATGTTTGGGTACCTCGAACGCCAATAATAGCTATTTCTTCATTGCTTAAAATATACCCTTCGCAGCCAATATTGCTATCGTAATAAAACTTATATTTAAGGTGCTTGGAGTAAGGTACTTCCTGTAGTAGCCAGTCTTCCACAGAAGAAGCACAGTATTTAGGGCGTACTTTTGTTCTTAGCTTCTCAAGTAGAATTTCTAACCCACCATCAGGTATAGAGGGTGACTTGCTATCAGGAATACCAAATTCATCACTCGCATAGGCTTGGGTTGCCAGTAGTGCAAACGTATAGCTGTTAACAAGGCTGTATTCGTCAGTATCGATGATCAAAGGTAGATAACTTCGAAGTGCTTTGACTTCAATCACTGTTGTCTCATTTGAAACGACACTCAAGCCCGCATTGGTTTTGTCATGTTGACTATCAAGCGCTCCATGGTTGTCACGTAAGAAGTCATCTTTGGGTTCTTCATCCCATAAGTCACCAACAGCAACATACTTGTACTGTTTGGCTTTCTCTCCCGAAGCATCTAGTTCACTTTGTGCTCGTTGGTTTACTGGTGATAGGACAGCCTCTTCGCGACTCGCATGTTGCTCAACCTCATTAAGTAGATCATCTCTGATTGCGGTAACGCGCCAACTACCCTCAATGACATCATCAAAAAATGCCCCTCCATTTTGAATAGCCTGAGTTAATTTTTGACCTGTGACACTATGCGTTATAGTGACTTCTAACCCATCTAGAGAAACATCTCGCTCACTGCGTAGCTCAAGTGCTAACCAATGTTTCGATTGCGTTGGTTCTTGAACATAAACAAGTGGAGAAACTGACGTCGCAGCACTCCCTGCCGATGGGGTAGACAAAGCAGATACAGATTTGGGAGTGCGGGTTGTCACATCTGTAAATCTCACAGCCCCTTTATTAGGGTTCATCTTCACTTTTGAACCCAGAACTTTGGTCGTACTAGCACCATCTATCGTGATATCCGAGCCATAAAGCAAAATATTGCCATTACTTTTTAGGACCAACCCAGAAAACCCGACTTTGACTGCAATTTCATCAGCAGACACTACCGCGGTCTGTCCGTCAGAGCGGATAGAGGTGTTACCGTTCACTTCGACACTGAGGTTATTGCCGACGCTATGTGTGTCGTCAGCCCCTACATCAATTGACCGCGATGCCATGATTACTGTGTTTTGGTCTTGCCCTACATCCAGTGAATCGTCTTTACCAATCAAAGTTTGACGATTTTCGTCGATGTACAAGTCTCGGTTGTTGGCTATTTTCTCGGATTCATTCGCGCTGTAAGTGACGTGAACATCTTCCTCAACTTGCTCCATAAAGGTTTGCTTAGTAATGGAGGCTTTATGCCCATCAATGACTTCTTTACGGTCGCCTAAGATGTTGTTTTCTTGGTTGTTACCGACTTTTAACTCTTCATCATTTCCGATGTCTCGATAACGGTTATTGAGCACTTTAGTCTTCATGTCTTTTTGAGCACGGAAGTGAACCTCTTCTTGGTCACTTTCATCCTCAAAATACATTTCGTTGTAACCTTCAGCCTTATGGCTTTGGGTTCTAAACACTGTGCGCGTTTTGTTTTCTGGTAATGGGTATGGCGGCGTGTGTAAACCGTTGTACACCGCCCCCGTCACTAACGGGCGGTCTGGGTCGCCCTCTAGGAAAGTCACAATCACTTCATGACCAATGCGAGGTAGATAGACTGCTCCCCAGTTGGGTGCTGCCATTGATTGACTGACACGTAGCCAACATGAACTATGCTCATCGCGTTGTGCGTAACGGTCCCAATGGAACTGAACTTTGATGCGTCCATATTCATCGGTGTAGATTTCTTCACCCGCAGGACCAACCACAACGGCAGTTTGAGGGCCATCAACGACAGGTGACGCCATTTTAGGCGCGCGGAATGTTACGTCTCGAGGCAAGCAGACAAACTGATTGTGATAAGTCGTAGGCTCATCGCTCGACTCTTCTTCGTGTACACGAGGGTTAAAGCCCGTGTGCATCACCGTCAACATGAGGTAATCACGGTTGATGCCTGAACGAGGATGCTGGCTTATATCGAAGCTGTAGCCTGCAGTGAGACGCATGATATCGCTCGCAGCTTCAATCTGATGGCTGTCCACCGTGTATTCGGACATCCACTCTATTGCACGCTGCTGACCTAATTCTGGCGTTGTGTAACGACCAAGATAGTCGTAGCGCTGCAAATCAAAGTTTGGACCTTCATCGGCGCTTGTACCTTGCGGAATTTTTGGCGTGAGATAGTTGTAATCGCCGTAGCTCACTAACCCAGTGCGAGTTCGATGGATTTGCTCAAGGTCGAAAATATGCTCTCGGTCTGGCGTACCACCACCTTGGGCATGATAAATCACAGGTCCTAGGTAAGAAGCATTAGTAGGTGAACTGATGAGCTCAGGTATCGCATCGTTGCTATCGACGATGACCATGGTATGTCCAGCCTCGTTATGCTCGAAATAATACCAAAGGCCGTGCTCTGCCATTAGTCGCTGTACAAAATGCTGGTCATTCTCGCGGTATTGAAGAACATACTCTTTCGCTTCGTATTGCGCTGACAGTTCAAAGCGATAATCGCTCATGCCTGCATCATCAAATACCTGACGAATGATGTCGGGCGCGGTTTGCATCTGAAAGATACGACAGTCTTGGCGCTGAGTAAGAAACCAAAGATGTGGAACCAAGGTAATATGATAGCGCGAGAAGCGGCGACCGGAGCCTAAATAGCGCAGCTCAGAGATACTGCCGTTAAACTGGCGTGCCGTTCCTACACCTTGACCAAACAGGCTTAGGACGCCCATTTTTCGGCTTAACATATCGAATGTGATGGCATCGTCGTCAGACAATACTGTTAGATTCATTTCAAAGGGAGAAGAGACTGTTTCCGTAATCCGGAAGCTTTCGACTTTAAATGCACCGGAGAATCCAGAAACATCAAAGGTGAAATTTACATCATTAACCATACCATTCGGCTCTTATGACAACGAGGAAGTGCGTAAACACCCCTAAAGACGCTAAATTGGCCCAACTGTATCAAGTTATATGACGTTCATCACCGTGATGAATTAACAGATAATTTGCACGTTAGACTAGGTATTTATTGGGGACAAATACACCAATCATCTGTGACACCAAAAATATGACTTTTTGTATGGTTATTTCATCGGTCATGTACCGATTTTGAATGTGTCAGTATGTGACGTAACTCGGCAAGAATTGCTCTGAAGCTTTGAACACACCTTTAATTACTTACCACTCATCAGCAATCACATCGTAAACCACGTCGACAAGTGGCAAAGCTATTACGACAACAGCTACTCACAATGAGGGGCTGTTTTTTGGCAGTATGGTGAATAACAGGCTTAGATTAACGCCACTCCATTTCACCACTTAGCACTTTCGCACCCAGTTCAAGATCGCCTTCTGTTGCAGCAAATTGTGGGTACTTAGCCTTCATCGCTGCCGAAATCTCGCTTGAAAATGGCTTGCTTAATTTTTCTAACGTCTGCTCATTATCTTCGATGAGTAATTGAACGCTTATTCATCATCTTATTCCGTATTAGAGAACCAATTCATGCGGCTCGTTTAGTGTTGAGGTCATCTTATTTGATTGGTTTTAGATGAAATAGACAGCAAATTAACTTTCACTATTGCGAAATCCGGACATATACTGTGACGGCGATTTTCTTAAGGTGAAGCGACAGAATGGCACCCAAAAACGTTAGGCGTTCATGCCATCTATGGCACGCGTAAACAAGTCACACCGTTGTTAAGAGCCTTTATCGACCATCTCTCCACTAGCATGTCGGAATCCAAGCGCTGGTAAGCACTTTTCTGAACATTCACGTTACAACGAACATCCAGTGGTTACTTAAATAGAAAGCCGCTGGATAAACCGGCGGCTTTTTCTTAGAACTTCAATTCACGTTATTGAAGCGGTGTGACACGGATATCAGCAATCTGCGCTTCATTCATCTCGCCATCTACACCACCTGAGTAAATGTAAGTTTCATTAGATTTCAAGTAACTCATATTGAAATGGTCTTTGAGAACCAGTCGGTATGATTTGCCTTGTTCCAAGGAAACTTCAATTGGTGTTGAATAACGCATACCTTTGTTCTCACCAATATGGCCCATTTGAATGTAACCTTTACCAACTGACTGACCAGAATCGTCGAGAACTTCGAGCTCTTTCACTGAGTTAGTAATACCGGTATTTAGTTGGCCTAGGTTATTGTTATACCACGCCGCCAACTGGTATCGCCCGTTAGTAGGGACGGTGAAAGCACTCAGACCATTTACATCACCACTATCTTTACTGACAGTGACCACTGATACATCGTCTTTCAGCGGTTGGTAGTCACCTTCAAGTTTGACGCGAATATCTTCGCCAACACAAACAGGTTCACTTGGGTTAGAACGGAAGCCTTGTTCATTAATACTCTCAGCCAAATAACACGCAAAACCGCTTAAGGTATCGCTGTACTCTTTTCCGTTAACATTGCTTTGGATCAGTTGACCATTGCGGTACAAGTTAATGTTGTAGTCACTAGTTACACCAATCGTCACATTATTGTTAGTGCGAGCGACATCGAGCTTAGGCTCTTTTGGAGAAAAGACTTTTTCACTTTCCGTTGCGTAAGGTTTGACTCCATCAACCACTTTTATACTGCTGTCGTCAGCAACAAGACTACCCAAGGTGACTTGGTAGTGACCATTATCATCAACCGTCACCTCTTCCACTGGATAGTAACCGTTTGACTCATCCTGTGCTTCTGGCAGGTGAACCGTCACAGAGTAGCTTTTACCCTTGAAGCTAAAGTTCTCCAATGTAATCTGTTCTGATTGAGCAAAAAGTTGATTGCGAACCCATCCTGTAATGAACGGTTTAACTTCCAATTGCCCTGTTTCAGTGTGTATACCAAAGATAGTTTCGACCACCATATTGAGATAACCACCTACCGACCATAGCTGGCGCTGGGAGTTGATCACTGGGCCATCAAGAGAAGCATCTGCACCATGGTCGCTATGAATAATGAACGATTTGCCAGACAACCACTCCAAGTTTTCCATATTCGATAAGTTGGTTGCCGTACCACGAACTAAAGATTGAATCGCATTGTTAGCCGCTTCTACGTTTTGAGTTTGATGTGCAGCGCGCAAGCTATATGCGGTGACAAATGGCCAAATCGCACGGTTGTGATAAACCGGAACACCTGGCTGTTGAGGGAAGTAAACTGGAACACCAAACTCACTATGAGGATAGTTTTCCATAATTTGTTTCGCCTGAGCATCACTTGCAATGCCACTTATAATTGCAAGCGCTTCACCTAGCATGTCATATTTATCGACCGCTATATCTTGCCCGTTATCGAACAAGTAACTCACGTACATACCACGCTGTTCATTCCAAAACTCAGTATTGATTGCCGTTTTTAACTGCTCAGCCCAACCTGCGTATTTCACCGCGTTTTTTGAGTCAAATTGTTCTGCCAACTTCGCCGCTAAGCGCATTGCTCGATAGTGAACCACGTTAGTCGACAACGCTTTGCTACTACCAATCGCATTAACATCATCAGGCGTCCACGTAGAGTATGTCTGCTCACGCCAGTCCAAGAACGACTGTTCTCCCGTGTAAAGGCCTGAGTCTTGATCAAACGCCGCTAAACGGTCGGCTTCTAGCGTGTTGCTAACCGCGTTGTAAGCACGCTCTGCAAATTGGTTGTAAGCTTCGCCATCCAGTGCCGACAGTAAACGTTCTGCCCCTAACGCCCATGTTGTTCGATCGGTACTGATCGGCCAACTGCCACCAGTGCCTGTATCTTGGACGATTTGCTCACCATCGTATTGTTGATCTGTTGTGTCTCGAAAGGCTGATAATTTGAATTCCAAGCCGTTTTCAACACGCGTAGGATTCATCAACGCAAGAGAAAGGTCGGCCGCATATGCCAAATCACGAGTCCAAACGTAATGCCACTTGGCACCTGTCTCAAACACTTCTGCCTTTATTGGTTTGTTGTAGTTGTAATTGCCGTCTTTGATTTCAGACACCGCAAGTTGATCGAGCTCCTTCATCGTCAAAGCGAACAATGCATCAAACGCGAGATCGCCAGAAACAACACGAGGCCCTTCTTTCTCCGTAATCACCATGCCTTGATCCAGAGCGTCTCGCTGTTCCGTCGTGGTTGAGATGCCAAACTCGCGCAGATCTGCTTTAGGATCTTTGACAGAAAAAGTCACCGTTTCATTACTGTCATCGTAGTTTCGGAACAGTTTTAGCTCTTTATTTTGATGCCCCTCATGCACCATTTCAGGATCCAAAATAGCATCTGAGTAATACTTCTCTGCCTCTTCCTGCGTGGCTTTTGTTACGGTCATCGTCGCGCTGCTTTTATCCACAAAACTCACAGAGAACTTATAGTAACCTTTGTCTTCAAACGTGATTTCCGAATTGCAGTCGTCATTCATACACGCTTCATTCGTTTCTGGTTTTGGTAAGTAGTCCTGAGCCTCATCAAACATCGCAGGCTGTTCAAAATGAGTGTATTGGATTTGCCAGCCAGGATCGGCAATCTTGAACTGGTTACTACCTCGCGCTACGCGTAACACGGTTTCATATTCATTGTTCCCTAAATAGTTCAGCTTCGCGTGTTCTGCAGTCCCCCAATCGCCATTCAATCCGCGTAGGTAAAGGTCTTCCGAAATAATCGGTTTATCGACCACCTCCGAGGTATCAGAATCTGAACCACATCCAACTAACCCCATCGCTGCAGCAACAGCAAGCGCAATAAAACTTGGTTTCATGTTCATCCTTTAGATTGTTATTTTGGCGACAGTCTAAGGAACACGCTCTTCAGAGAAAAATAGGTAACAGCGTCAGCTTTATAGACAATATCTATATGTTGCTCACCAATAGTGATTTAGATCTATGAAACACTCATAAATTCAATTATGTCAGATAGCAGATTTGTGATTTATAAAAGAAATTGTGCACAATACCTTAAAGAAACCTTGTTTAAAAAAGGGGAATAACAATGGACAAATCTCTACAGCAATTTTTACTGATTGCTCGCTGTCAAAGCATAAGTGCCGCCGCAAGGATGGCCGGACTAAGCCAACCGACAATGACGAGTAATTTAAAAAAGCTGGAAGAGTCTCTTGGCGTCACACTCTTTGAACGCCACCAAAGCGGCATGGTTCTCACCGAGTTTGGTCGTATTCTCTATCGTCATAGCGATGCGATGCAGCACGAATACAATCAAATGATGCAGGGCATTGAAGAAAGGAAACAGTATCAAATCGGCAAAATAAAAATAGGAACCGGAGACGCATGGTGGCCTTTGTTCGTAAAGCAAGCCTTAGACGAACATTTGTCTCATCAACCATCCGCATCTACACACGTAGAATTTGGCAATCATTTGAGCTTAATGGATTCTTTGATTAATGAGCAAATTGAACTCTTCATTGGTCATGAGATTGTAGGGTTGTCGTCAAAGTGTGATGTTACTTTTATTCCTTTATTTCAGACTGTTGACGCCTACTTTGTCTCTTCCAATCATCCACTTTTGGGTAAGGTGGTGACGAAACAAATGCTCCATGAATACCCCGCCCTATCCGTCACCTATGATGCAAAAAAGTTTAACCATGTTTTAGACAACCCAATTCCAAAGCAAAACGAAAGGGAACGTCAGCAACTTGATAACCGCCCAACTTACGAGGTCGATTCGTTACTTGCGAGTATTGATGTACTAAAAAGTGGCATAGCTGTGATGTCTTATACCAGCCACCTGAGCGATTACTTACAATCGTTAGGGTTGAAAATCTTAACCGTGGAATCACAGCCCAAGCCGGGTACTGTCGGCATCTATCGTCATAGAAGGGAAACCTCGGAATCTCACTTGGCTTTGATTGCACACATCACTAAGTTAGCACAAAATTTAAGCTAATCACTATTGAGGTAACCCAATGACATACGATGAATTTAATCAATTCTGCGGTTCATTCGCTGCCACTTCCCATGTTGTTCAATGGGGCGACGCGCATGTTTGGAAAGTCGGTGGAAAGGTATTTGCTATTGGCGGTTGGAGTAAAGACAAGCAGCCTGCATTTACGTTTAAAACTTCCCCTTTAAACTTCGACTTTTTAAGTGATTAAGAGGGCTACATTCCTGCCCCTTATTTCGCAAACCGTGGCATGAAGTGGATTCAACAAACAGAAACCTCCGGGCGCCTAGACGAAGATCTAAAGTACTATTTATCAGAATCTTATCGATTAGTTGCACTTGGCTTGAGTAAGCGAAAACGCGATGAATTGGGCATTGAACTGCCACCAGCGAAGTAATGCCGATGCTTGAAGATAAACTTGCTCAGTTGTTGGCAAAGGATCCAATTCGCGTTCAAGCATTGCAATGCGTCCGCTCGCTAGATTTACCAGATTGCTACATTGCTGCGGGCTTTGTGCGAAACTTAGTTTGGGATCACCTTCACCAGAAGCAAAATCCAACACCATTAAACGATCTAGATGTTGTTTATTTCGATCCGAATGAGTTGGACGAACAAGCCTACCTCAAATACGAAGCTCAACTAAACGCCTTAATGCCAGAGCTCAACTGGCAAGTTCGCAATCAAGCAAACATGCACCTAAGGAATGGTGATGAGCCATACCAAAGTACCTTAGATGCGATGAGTTACTGGCCAGAAAAAGAGACAGCGGTCGCTGCCAGGTTGAGCGAGAATAGCCAGATAGAGTGCATTTCAGCGTTCGGGTTTGAGTCTTTGTTTGAAGGTCAGGTTACTTACAATCCGAAGCGAACATTAACGCTGTTTCAATCTCGGGTAGAATCCAAAAACTGGCTAATCACATGGCCTCAATTGCAGGTTGCCGTCTAAGCCTTGCTTACTCCGGAAACCGACTATGAAAACGCTCAATCAAGAAGTCCAAAAACAAACGAAGTCGCTTGGGTTGATACTGGCGGCTCAGATAAATCACGTTCAAATCTGCGCCTGCAGAAGAAGTCGATGCGTTGAAGTTCTTCATATAGCCATTTAACACCGTCACTAAACGCTGCTGTTTGATGTCCTCTTGCACATCGAGAATCGATTTCAACGCAACACCCGCGCCATCTAACGCCCATTGACGAATCACTTCGCCATCATCAGAAAACCGCTTCGGTACGACAGTAATGACATTGTGCTGCTCTTCATCTTGAAAGTGCCATGTTTTCAACTCTTCATTGCTGCGGACCATGGCTAAACAATCGTGCTGTGCTAAATCTTGTGGCGTGATCGGCGTGCCTTTCTTTGCCAAATACTGAGGAGAAGCGCAAAGCACTCGGCGACTGGACGCCAGTTTGCGAGAGATAAGGTTGCTGTCGGCTAGCTCCCCATATCGGATAACAATATCCAAACCGGACTCCGCCAAGTTGGATAGATTATCGTTCAAATACAGATAAGGGATCACATCGGGATGGAGCTGACTAAATTCCGACAGTATTGGCGAAATATATTGCTTACCAATATCACGAGGAGCCGAGATTTTAAGTGTGCCGCGCACTTCTTTGGTGCCAGTTTGGAGTAAGTTCTCCGTCTCTTTAACGCTGTCGATGATTTCCAGACACGCCTGATGGTACATAGCGCCAGAGTCCGTCAGTGAGATATGCCTTGTACTGCGATTAAGTAATTTCACCCCATAACGGTCTTCCAGCGACTGCAATCTTGCCGTTACTGTTGCTGGCGATAAGCCGAGCTCTCTGCCAGCCGCCGCCAGCCCTTGGTTCTTCACTATGCTGACAAACAGCGTCATATCCGAAAACTTGTCCACATTCTCTCCTAAAACCTCATTATTCGACTGAGCTGAATAATCAATTCAAATATTACCCAATTATCAAATTTCTTCCAATACATATACTGGCTCGAACGAAACGAGATTGGAGAAGCAAATCATGAAAACAGAAAAAACTGTCTACATCGTACTCGGTGGCACATCAGGTATTGGTGCTGAACTTAGCCAATAACTTGCAAGCGACAATGCGGTTGTCCACGTAGCAAGCCGAAAAACAGGGCTAGACATCAGCGATGAACAGTCGGTTTACCACTACTTCGAAACCATTGGTGCTTTTGACCACCTGATCGTCACAGCAGGTTCTTATGCTCCGGCAGGCAAAATCGTAGACGTGGAAGTTTCCCAAGCAAAATACGCGTTTGATACCAAATTTTGGGGTGCCGTCAACGCGGCGAAACATGGCGCACGCTACATCAAGAAAGGCGGCTCAATCACGCTAACTTCCGGCATGTTATCGCGCAAAGTTGTTGCTAACACCTACGTAAAAACCGCGATTAACGCGGCCATTGAAGCGACCACGAAAGTACTGGCGAAAGAATTGGCTCCGATCCGAGTAAATGCGGTCAGTCCAGGTTTGACTAGAACTGAGGCGTATCAAGGCATGAATGAAGACGACAGAAATGCCATGTACCAACGCACGCAAAATAGCTTGCCCGTAGGCAAAATAGGCGAAGCCAGTGACGTTGCAAAAGCTTACTTACTTCTGATTGAAAACAGCTACATGACTGGCACCGTGATTGATGTTGATGGTGGCGCACTGCTTGGTTAACAACACACGCTTAGCTAACAGGCTGAGTTAGCTCCGAGCTTCAACAACTAATTTCATCCCTACTGGTAGCCCTGACTTAACGTCTCCCGAACAAGCGGGGCTGCCCAATTAAATCACTAGGAAAACACTATGAAACTCTACATTTACGAACATTGCCCATTCAGTGCTCGCGTCCGCTACGTTGCTGGCATGCTGAATATCCAACTCGACGTCATCAATATTGCTTATGACGATGACAAAACCACAACAGACCTGATTGGAACCAAACAAGTACCACTTCTTATTAAAGACAACGGTGAAGCGATGGCAGAAAGCCTAGATATCATCGCTTACTTCCTTGAACTGGCTACATCAAGTGAAACAAGCCAACCATCTCAACAAGCGCTGGATTGGCAAAAAATCGCTTTTCTTCCGCTGCAAAAAGTGGGTTACCCACGTTGGTCAAACATGGATTTACCAGAGTTTGCCACTCAGTCTGCACAGCAAGCTTGGCGCGCAAAAAAGGAAACTGACGCACTCAATTTTGATGCACTCCTGCAGGACACTCCAAACATTGCCAAAGAGGTCGAAGCGCTCATTGAACGTGTGAAAAGTGTGTTGAATCTCGACTCTTATCAGCATGTGGCTTTGGTAGACGAAGCGATCCTATTTTCTATTTTGCGCGGGTTCTTCAGTGCCGCAGAAATCCAATGGGACAACACCGTGAAAGATTGGATGGAATCGGTAAGCAGCAAAACCCAAGTGCCACTGCTTAAGTAAGGAGCCGATAATGAGCAAACTATTTGAACCAGCACAGCTAAAACAACTGGATCTACAAAACCGCGTAGTCATGGCACCAATGACCCGAGCGCGCACCAGCCAACCGGGGAATATCCCAAACCAAATGATGGCGACTTACTACAAGCAGCGCGCAACCGCAGGGTTAATCATCTCTGAAGCCACCCAGATTTCAGACGATTCGCAGGGTTACTCGTTCACACCAGGCGTCTACACTGATGAACAAGTGGCAGGCTGGAAAACCGTCACTCAAGCAGCAAAAGAGCAAGGCGCAGCGATGTTTTGTCAGTTATGGCATGTTGGCCGTGTATCACACCCGACATTCCAAAAAGGCGAACAGCCTATTGCCCCATCAGCACTAAAACCCGTAGAAACCCAAGTGTGGATTGCCGACGAACAAGGCAATGGCAGCATGGTCGATTGTGTAGAGCCACGAGCCATGACTCAAGCCGATATTGACCGTGTTGTGAATGATTTTGCCCATGCAGCGAAACGTGCGATTGAAGCTGGCTTCGATGGCGTCGAAATCCACGGCGGTAATGGTTACCTGATTGACCAGTTCCTACGTACCAATTCAAACCACAGAACCGATAACTACGGCGGAACTCGCGAAAACCGACTTCGCTTTTTGTTAGAAGTGGTCGATGCGGTGAGCGAAGCCATTGGGGCCAACAAAGTGGGAGTACGACTAGCGCCATTCATCACTTTCAAGGACATGAACTGCCCAGACATTGTGCCAACCATCCTCGAGGCATCGAAACAACTTCAAGCTCGTGATATTGCGTACTTGCATCTGTCTGAAGCGGATTGGGACGACGCACCAGTGATTCCAGAAAGCTTCCGCATCGAACTGCGCGAATACTTCACCAATACGATTATCGTGGCTGGCAGTTACACCCAAGATCGTGCTGACGAGGTACTTGAAAAAGGTTATGCGGATTTAGTCGCTTTTGGACGCCCGTTTGTTTCTAACCCAGATTTGGTGGCGCGCTTACAGCATCAACAACCTCTGGCAGAACTGGATGGTTCAACACTATTTGGTGGCAATGAACACGGCTATACCGATTATCCGGCGCTTGGTTGAAAGGTTTTACCCGCTTCTGAAAAGGCTTTACCCGCTTCTGATAGCGATTCATAGCGTGCCGTATTTCTCAAATTAATCAGTTGTTATCCCATAAAGAGAAAAGCGCAAAGTAGTTCAACGTTTTCTTGTGTTTAGGTGTAATAAACTGGCTGCATATTCAGAATGCAAATTTAGGAGAACGCTCGTGTCTGATGAAAATTCAAAACAAGAAGTGACGGTTGTTGATATTAAAATGCCATTTATGTCGATGGTGATCTTTATGGTCAAGTTCGCTATCGCTTCAATTCCTGCGATGATCATTCTAGGGATCATCTTCAGCATTTTAGGGATGATATTTGGCGGAATGTTCGGTGGCATGTTCCACGGTTCTGGTCACGTGTAAGCGCAATCACCGCTGATGTGGTTTCTCTTAAGTTCGGGATAAAGCCACGCTGTCTCTTTTACCAAAAAATCACTCCCTATTTTCTATTACTCGTTAAAAGTAGATAAAAAATAAGTAAGGGAGTGGTTTCTCGATGGTTCACCTTACAAGGTTTGCTCAAGAGCTTGTTTAAGTTCTGCCTCTGCTCGCTCAATCACTTGTTGAGCCTGCTCGCGTTGCGCTCTGCCTTCCTTCACTCGCGATAGCGTATTGTTCAACGTTTCTATCGTCAGTTGATTCACGGTCTCTAGAGAATCGAGATCGAGAATGCCACGCTGGTAGTTTTCTGCAATTTGTTCTTCTAACGCCTTCAGTTTCTCTGCGTTTTGCACATATTGCTTATTGGTGTAATCCTTCACCGCACGCGTTACCTTCAACGCTTTCTCTTTTTCATAATTGGAAATCGCAATCAAGAATTGGCGCTTCCACAATGGGAAAGTGTTGTGCACGATATCTTGAATGTCTTCCATCAGCATTTTATTGCCTTCTTGAGACAATCGAATCTGAGGTGCGGTTTGGATAGCAGCCAGGCGAGTGAGCTCAAGGTTATGCACGCGCTTTTCTAAACGCGCAACGGCTTGAGTCGCATCACGGTATTTCTGGGCATCTAACGCGTCACCACTTTGCTCAGATTGTGCCAGTAAGCTTGGTAATACATTTTGCGTAAGCTGGTTTAACTTGTACTTACCAGCGGCGATGTACTGCTCTAATCCGCCGAGCAATTCTAAATTATGGTCATAGAGCGTATCGAGCTGGCTAATATCATGAGCCAACTTCATCTCTTGTGCTTCTAAACGTCCTGAAAGCTGTTCCAATTGGCTTTTCACTGAATCAAAACTTGCCGAGAATTTTTTGAATGAATCAAAAAGCTCACCGACTAAAGGAAGCCTCGATAACAAGCTGGTTTTGCCTAAATTTGAAAATTCAGCGCTGTCCATGGACGATACCATTGCATGCAAAATATCGCCCGCTTCACCGCTGTCGCGAACACGAACTTGCTCTAACACTTCGTCAGAGAAAGCCGTGATTTTTTCCAGCGCCTCTTTACCAAAAGTGATCGTCGCTACGCTATCAAACGCATCAAATTGCTCTGCGAGTGCGACGATTTGAGGAGTAGCGTCCACCTCAAGTACCTGATGTTCAGAATTCATCAATTCGGTCATGGGATCTCCCTATATTTATGACGGCTTATGGCAAGGAAACTTCTGCCATAGCGTTTCAAATTGTCTTAAGAACGCAGAAACAAACCTGCGGTCGTCGGTAAGCGTGATATCTTCCTGATTGTATTTAGAAGCGCTGCGTGTCCAGTTAAAGCTGCCATTAATCAACCGCTGTTGGTCGAAGATCGCGAACTTATGGTGCATGTGGTATCGAGTCGTATCAATTTTGACCGCCACGCCCTGTGCTGCAAGGTATTCCACATCACTGCCTTTATCGTACATTTTGTCGTTGTCGGTCACGATTCGGACCGTCACGCCTCTTTTATGCGCGGCGAGGATCTGATCGGTTAAGTCGTTATCCGCGATAGTGAAAACACAAATGTCCACCGAGTGACGAGCCAGCTTCAGCTGTTCAATGATGCCGGACGCACAGGCTCTACCTGGAGAAAACCAACTCAACGCGGTATCTGCCGAGTTCTCACTCATGACATTGTCTAAAACCTTGACCACGCGCTCTAACCAGCGAACTAAAGCGGCTGCATCACCTTGATTTGGATTTCTTGCTGCACGAGCTTGAAGCTCATATTACGCAGGTAGGCGCGGTCTTCATGACTTAATACCGAGTCCTGCAGCTCCGATTGGAGCTCTCTTCGCTCACTATCATCTAGGCGGTAATCTTGTATCGAAGCCTCTAGCCACGCAGACCATTTCTGTCGATCCATTTAGCTCCCCTCCTGATCATGACGACCAAATCGAGCAACATGCTGATTCAACATAGCAAGTTGCTGCACAACCTGTCCTGCTCGGTCTTCGGAATCACCCATCATTTGCTGACGCTGATACCCTTCTTTGATTTCAGACCAACGTGCTTGCTGTTCATCCGTCATGTCACCACGTAGCTCTGCAAGCTTGAGTAGGTTTTCCTCAGTGCCCGCGGCCAGCGTTTGTGCTTCACCCTGATAGTGATCTTGAAGCAGCGTATTCATCTCTTGGTCAGTCATCACTGACGAGATTTTCTCCGCCAGTTTATTCATGTTTCGATACGAGCCTTGCAGCTTGAACGGAGGTTCGACACGATACTGATCCGCTGTCGCGGCTGACTTGATGTACTGCTGATTCACCTTCAAGACAATTTGCTGCGCCATGATCAGTTTTTGCAAGGTTGTCACGATCTCGCCCGATTCGATCGCAGAATAAGAATGGCTCATCTCACTCAGCGCGATGCTTTCTCCCTCTGCCATTCTGACAAAGCGGTACAAATCATTCAGGTCTCGCGTTGCTAAAGGCGCAAGCACGTTGTTGGAGGTGAGCGAGTTTTCGATAAAGCTTAAATCGAAGATCGATTTCTGGTCAGAGAGCATATCACCGAGGTTGTAGATGTCCGCACGGTTAGCCAACATGTCTGGGATTCGGAACGCTTCGCCACTCTCGGTGTACGGGTTACCCGCCATCACGACAGCAAACTTTTTGCCGCGCATGTCGTAGGTTTTCGTTTTCCCTTTCCAAGTGCCTTCTATGCGACGCGTGCCATCACAGAGTGAGATGAATTTCTGTAAGAATTCGGGATGGGTGTGTTGAATATCATCCAAGTACAGCAACACATTGTTGCCCATCTCGAAAGCGAGGTTAATTTTCTCAATTTCGCGCGCCGCATTTTGATCAGGGGCGTCAGCGGGGTCGAGAGATGTCGCTTGATGACCGATGGATGGGCCATTGATCTTCATGAACACCAAACCTAATTTGTGTGCAATATACTCAATTAACGTCGTTTTACCATAACCAGGCGGAGAGATAAGAAGTAGCATCCCCATCAAGTCAGTACGCTTTTTATCGCCTAACGTGCCCATTTGCTTAGCAAAGTTGTCGCCAATAAGAGGTAAGTAGCTCTCACTGATCAGCTTGTTGCGCACAAATGACGTTAATGGGCGAGGTTTAAACTCACTAAGACGGAAATCTTCCTTAGCAGAACTCAACAACTGGGCGCGCTGGGATAGATAAGCTTCAAAATTCGGAACGACCGAGCTTCGGTGATGTTCATTTCTTTGAATAAAGTCATCCAATACGAGCTCTAAACTGCCTTTGCTAATTCGAGTGTGCTCTCCCAGTAACCCTTCGACATGACACACTAATGAAAAGTCGACACTGGCTAGCCTTTTCTCAGACAAGGTATTCACCACTGCCACCGTCGCCGCTTCGCATACGAATGCCTGACCGTATTGCTTTTTCGCAGTGTACGCACTTAACCACTGATGATGATCGTTAAATGATTCGGTAAAGCTGAGCGGTTGAGGTTGCCAGCCCAAACTGCGTCTAAATTGCAAATAATCTTCGCAGAGAGAAAGGGAATCCTGACTCACTTCGATTTGCCAATCTTGCCCACTCAATAGCTGCGCAAGGTAGTCAGCGGCTTCATATTGATCATCATTTAGGGAGTCAACCAGTTGTTTTTGCAGCTCTTGATACGCTTGCGATGCATTTAAATGCTCTCGCAATAACTTCGCGTTTTGCGCCTGTTGTTGATAGTGACCTATTTGGTCAGCATCTTGCTCTAATAGCCACAAGATGGCCTTCGAGCGCGCGGTTTGGCTGTAACGCAGTAACCCCGCTTGCTGATAAACAGGCAGCACTTTACGTAAAATGTTGACCGCATCATGATCGTGGATACCTTTGACATACCCTTCTCGATAACGTGGTGCTGCAAAGCGTTGAACAAGTTCGTTCAACTTATTTTCTCTCAAGGCATCATAAAGCTTATCTAGGCTCTGCCCATCTTGATTGATAGACGCTTGATGCAAGATTAAGTACGCCAGATACTCCGCTCGATAGACTTCCTCACTCTCTGAGGCAACGTCTAAACGAGAGACGGTTTGCAGATCAAGAAATGCTTTGTCTTCTACCGCTTGGTAAAAATCCGTACCGGAGATGTGAAGCGCCAACTCACCACTTTGATCGACCAAGCTGAGGTCAAGTGGTTGCTGGTTGACGCTAAATCTATGCTTGCCCAAGCGCAGAACCGTTCCACCTTTCTCGAAGATGTCTTGGTTATCTCGTAATGCACGTAGCGATTGGTCTTGAAGCGACTTCAATTTTGAGTCAACGCTGTCTGCTTTGACACTGTCGCCAAGCTCACGAATAGTCTGAGACAACTGTTGTAGCTTGAGTACCATTGCGTCGGTAGCAAAGTAGCTGTTCAGTCCTGCAACATCATCGAATCGCTCAACGCGTTTTTCTATGCTGCTCATGGTGACGTTGGCAGCTTGAAGTAAGTTTTGTACTCGACGTTGTTGACCTGCAATAAGCTGTTGCTTGTGGTTATCCAACGTTGATTGGATCTCATCACGCTTTGAATAAATCTCGCTTAAAAACTGGTCGAAATCCGCGAAGCGCGACTCTAACTTATCCAATTGCCCAACGAGCTTAGCAAGCTGGGTATCACAATCATCTGGCGTTAACGCTTGCTCCATTGCACTGCTCACAGACTGGCTGAGCAGCTTAAATTGAGCACTGAATTCCGCTTGAGCTTCTTCACTTTGTAAGCTTTGAGATTTTGCTCTTAGCTTGGCTGAAACAGTGTTAAGTAGCGACGTTACTTCTGTGGTGAGGTCTAAGATTCGAGTTGCTTGTGTCGGGTCTTCGGTTTCGATGTCCGTGACTTCTTCCGTCACTATCTGGAGCTCATGACGAAGCGTTTCCACTTCTTCATTAAGCTTCTGAATCTCCGCCGTTTTGGTTACTTCTTCGAGCTGTAATTCAATTTTTTGAATTTGCTTCTTTAAAGGGACGTACGCTTTTTCGTCTTGAAGAAGAGTGAGCAAATGCAGGTTAAGTGACTCGCGCTGTGCCTGTAATTCTTCAAGCAAACGGTCAACTTGAACTTCATCAATGTAATGTTGCTGACGGAGCGACATAGTCACACCGACTTGCCCTTTTACTTCACTAAGCAAACTCAGTAATGTGTTCGCTTGCTCTTTGGGGGCCAGTTTGATTTTGCCAATGAGCTCGGAAACGGCCAATTTTTGCTGATCAAGGCTGCTTGAAGCATGTTTTTGTAACTGCTGAACTTTGGCAAACTCATCGATGATCTTATCGGTAGTCCCCATGAGTTCATTGATCGCACTGCCTATTCCGCAAGCGTAATCATGATTGAGCCAAGTGTAGTGATCGAGGGTCGAGCGACACTGCTTGATAAGTACTTCATAGGCCGCTTGAGTTACTTCTTCACTCTGCGCTAATTGGCAAATCGAAAGAACAGAAGACAGCGCTCGAACCAACTCAGTATTACCAAGATTGAACAGTGGACTGCTGCCTTGGGTTTGCGCGTTGACTTTCGCATAGTGCTCTGGGGTAGAAAATGGCGTATCCCAAATCCTCATCGGGTGGATAGTCGACGCCTCTTCATTCTCAGACAATTGAAACACTAACCAACGGCCATCTGGGTATAAGCTGTAACCGTGGCTCTCCATTGGTGCTTCAAATTTCTTCTCAATCAAGTTGTAGGTGTACGCGATGTAATAACCTTCAACGGCGTTGAAAAAGATATAAAGAATATCCTCACCATTCGGTGACGTGATCTGCTGGAAGAACTTGAGCTGGTCAGCGTCAAAGGCGAACTGTTTGTCTTCACCATTAGATAGAACGTAGCCATTGGCGTACAGCACGCCATGATCTTCAGGTAGCGTTTTTGCGCTTGCTCCTAATGCATCAGCCCTTACGACGGACTGAGTCACTGAATTGTAGAGGAAGTATCGAGCGTGTTTTTCTCGGTTTGGCTTTACTCGTAGTGCAATTAAGTCTCCGACAAACGCGTAATCGATGTGTGCGTCAGCCACGCTTTGGTGTGGGTCTTCAACGTCTTCTCTATAGATACCTTTACCATCTTTGGTATTGTCTTCCACCTTGATGGTTAAGTCCCCGCCAACACATTCAACAAACAACTTATCTTGAATAGACACATGCGGATGATCGCCAAGCACGTGGTCATCTCGCGTTGTTGGGATCCAATCAAAATCATGTTGAGGAACACTGGTTAAGGCGTTCTGACCTAAGGAATCAATGTACTCGATAGAATGAGCGTTGATCTGAAAACGGAAGACTTTTCTGTCTTCTGGACGCATGCCAATTTGGAAGGCGATATAAAGCGTGCTTTCTTGACGAGAGATTTGAGAAAGCTTTGCGTCTCGGTAGTACGTAAACAGTTCCGTCAATTCATGGCTAAAACGGGAATCGGATAAAAAACTGGATTCAAGTGGAAGCGGCTCAACACGAAATGTACCTTCATTTTCGTGGAGGTGATAAAGCCCAAACACATCGTCTAATGAAGGCGTCGCTTTCATCCCAACTTGCACATGATAACCGAACAATAAATGCTGGTTTACCTGAGCCATATCGATTGGAATGCACTTAGCATCGGTTTGAACATTGACCTTACCGATCAATTTAAAATCTTGGCCGCCAAACGTTTCTTGGCGTTGCTGATTGAAGGATTGGGAGAGAGACTTTAGCTGGCTGCCTTGCTGCAACAAACGCGTCTTTAAAACATCGTATGCACCAGCATCACTCACCGCTTTTTGAGTCATATCTGACATGCTAATACCTATAAATCCCGCTTACGAAGAAGCGGGATTTTTTAGAGAGAGTGAAAATTATGATTTATCGCTGGTTGTCGTATCTAGGGAGCTTTGGATTTTCTTCATTAGCTCCGCAGCGCCACCTTGTGAATTCAGTAAACTCGCGAGCGCGACATTACTCAAATCACTGCTTTTCAGTTCTGTACTCTCTAACACGTCTTTGATGTCTTGCGGCAGGCTACGGTTGCCATTCACATAATCTGAGACCAGTGGGTTAAGAACCTCTGATTCATTAAACTTCGCATCGACGACAGCGGCATCCATGATAGTGCGACGGATTTGCTCCATACCTTCACCGCCAAACAAACGGATATCGGCTTTCGATAGCGCCTCACCCAAGGCTTGAGCGTTCGCCCCAACCACGGTTTTCTGAGCATCAATGCGCGCCAATTCAAGGTCTTTCTCTTGTTGCAACTGCATCACCCACTTGTCGTGTTCACGGGTGTGATCGTCGTATTGCTGAGCCGCCTCGAAGCGAGCTGTCTGCGCTTCTGCTTCTGCTAGGCCTTTAGCACGTAGAGCTTGCGCTTCCGCTTCACCGGCACTTTGTAAGGTGTAAGCTTCTGCTTCACCCGTCTCTTTGATCGCAAGTGCACGTTCGCGCTCAACTTCCACTTCAGCAAGACCCGTAGCACTGATCAGCTCTTTTTCTGCCTGTGCCATACGCTCTTTTGCTGCAGCTTCACGGTCTTTCGCTACAAACTCAGCTTCTGCACGCTTGGTCGTCACTACTTGTTCCGCTTCGGCTTGACGTGTCTTCACCGCTAGCTCGTTTTCCGCATCACGCGTTTTCACTTTCAGCTCAGCTTCGTTCTCAATCAAAATACGTTCAGAACGTTCGCGAGCGGCATCTTTCTCTGCACGAGCGGCAACCAGCAGTTCAATCTGTGCAGATTCAGCAACCGCTTCTGCTTCCGTCAGTTTGATGCGTTTTTCACGGTTAACTCGCTCATTAACGCGTAGGTTTTCCGTCTCTTCTTCTTCGCGAGCAATCTTACGTTCGATTTCTACTCGTTGAGAACGAGTTTCCGCGACAGACTTCATCGCTTCTTCTACCGTCGTCTCTTTCTGCATTTCTCGCTCAGCAACTTCTGTAGAAGTACGAACTCGCTCAGTCTCTACTGAACGGTTCAATTCTTCTTGTTGAATTGCCACTTGGCGTTGGTTTGCGATACGCGTCATCTCGACTTCCATCTCGACGCTTTCGCGCTTCTTGGCCACTTCTTCTTCAGTTTCCAGCTCCGCTAGCTTAGTGATTCGCTCATATTCTTCACGTTTTTCAGCGGCCAACGCTTCTTCTTGCGCTTTGATAATATCGATTTCACGCTGAGTGCGGGCAATACTCTCTTTTTCTTGCTTATCAAGCTGTAAGCGGTTTGCTTCAGCTTCAACATTTTTCTTCTTGATCGTTGTGCGTTCATCCTGACGAATCGCGTTGGTTTCCGTATTCTTTTGCGCTGTGATGGCAGAGATCTTACGGATACCTTCTACGTCAAGAATGTTGCCCGGGCTATGGGCGTCCAGCGCGGTTTGGTCAACTTTATCGATAACAACGTCGTAGATCTTAAAGCCATCCATTTCGCTACCGATGACTTCAACAACGGCATCGCGGAAAGCGCGGCGATTCGTTAACAGCTCTTCAAATTCAAACTGTTTTACTGCCGTTTTCAGTGCTTCAGAGAACTTAGGCTGGAAGTGCTCTTTTAGGCGCTCTAGGTTAGAAGCATCATGAGCAGTAAAAAGTTTAGCAACACGAACAATATCTTCTTCTTCGTGATTCACACCGATGTAGAAATCAACTTTAAGGTCCGCACGAATGTTGTCTCGGCAATGAAGGCCTTCGTATTCTTCGCCTTCTTGATCTTTGCGGCCACTTCGAACAACAGAGATCTTCTTACGAGTAATATCCATAAACTCAAATTTGTTGAGGCTTTGTTGCGTAATT
>NZ_JAHGAH010001309.1:0-612 GCF_030248475.1 Vibrio sp. D173a | reverse complement strand
ACCAATGGTCTTTGGCGGTGAACTTAACGCCTGATCGTATTACGTCGATTAATGCTTTGAAAAAGTTATCGGCAGACGCAGCCGTATTGTCACCATTGACCGCTCATATTGAGCAAATCAAGCACACTCCAGAACAGCCTGAGTGGAACGGCCTTGTTGAAAAAGTCCTAACCGGTATTGAAAACGACGATTTCAAGAAAGTGGTGTTGGCTCGAAAAACCACAGTGCAGCTTGATGAACCGATTTGTGCCGCGCAGCTTCTCAAAGCCAGCTATCAAAAGAACCACAACAGCTTTCACTTTATGTTGGTTCTCGACTCGAAACACAGTTTTATTGGCTCGACACCTGAAAGGTTGTACAGCCGTCATGGCACTGAGCTAGATACAGAAGCACTGGCGGGTACGATAGGTCGTGGTAACAGCGCCTCTTCAGATATGGAGCTAGCCAATTGGCTTACACAAGATCAGAAGAACCTGAACGAGAACCAGTATGTGGTGGACGACATTGTGGACCGCTTAACAGCGTATTCTCACTCTGTGAACGTCGAGAAAGAGGCTCGATTGGTTCGCCTTCGTAAAGTACAGCATTTAAAACGTCATATTCATGCGCAGC
>NZ_JAHGAH010001308.1:0-658 GCF_030248475.1 Vibrio sp. D173a | reverse complement strand
CATAACACCTGAATAGTGCGCTCAGGCTCTTTGTCACGACCAATAGGTGGGTCGATATTGCCTTTCTTCGCGACTTCATTCAGGTTGGTTGCAAAATTTTCCAGTCTATCTTCTGAACTCGCTTCTTCCGCATTTTCAGCGCCAAATGAGTCTGAAGAAGATGAGTTATCACCCTCATTGCTTGCTTTGGTGATACCGTGAGAAATGAAGTTAACAATATCTAAGCGGCTGATGTCATTCTTCTTGAGCAAGTAAGCTGCGTGAGATTCTTGTTCACTGAAGATAGCAACCAATA
This sequence comes from Vibrio sp. D173a, assembly GCF_030248475.1. Taxonomy (NCBI): domain Bacteria; kingdom Pseudomonadati; phylum Pseudomonadota; class Gammaproteobacteria; order Vibrionales; family Vibrionaceae; genus Vibrio; species Vibrio sp. D173a. The sequence goes on along the minus strand of NZ_JAHGAH010001308.1, from coordinate 363 downwards.
CGTTAGCACCCGTTACTTCGCTGCGACCAGATGATTGCACGTGGAAAACGGCACGTTGAAGAACACGTTGGAAGCTTAGCGTCGGCTGAGTTTCACGTGTTTCGTCGCTTTCAGGAATGAGAGGTGTGGTTTGATCGATGAAAATATCGAGCTCGTTGCGTAAGGCTTCAAGATCAGCTTGGCATGCCAAAAGCGCTTCCTTGGCCGCATCATTTTCTAATAATGCAAGTAGGAGGTGCTCTACAGTCATCAACTCATGTCGCTTTTCTCGCGCTCGAGCAAAGGCGCCGTTCAAGCTTGGTTCTAATTCTTTATTCAGCATAAGTACCTCCTAAGGGAACAACATTGTTGTCCGAACAAGTC
>NZ_JAHGAH010001307.1:0-965 GCF_030248475.1 Vibrio sp. D173a | reverse complement strand
GACACGCAGTGGGATCGCTCGTCCGTCTCTCGATTTCTCGACCAGCAACTTAACGCCTTGAATTCCCACCAGTTCAGAGTGAATACGAACCGTCGATAAAGATGGGAAAGTAAACTTAGCCGTTGGGATATCATTGACACTGATCAGAGCGATATCTTCTGGAATGTTCACTCCATGCTCATGAATAGCACGTAATCAATTGCGATGGAATCTGAAGCAATGAACATCGCTTTTGGATAGTCGCCAGTTTCTAACATTTGCTTCGCTAACTTATAACCCGACAAGCTTGAGAAATCCCCACGATAGATATCTTGTTCGCTTACCACTTGTTTCAAAAGGCCGTACTCTGCGAAAGCGACTTCACGAATATCCGGTGTATTTACGTCATCTTGGCCGCCGATAGAGCCGATGCGGTCGTAGCCTTGGTCAATAAAGAAGTTAGTGATCTCTTTACTGATTCGAGCTAGGTCGATATCAACGGAGTCATACGGTTCTGAGTGATCAGTAAAGTCTACATAACAGATGTTATCAGTGAGCTTTTTCGCTTGTTCAATGACTTCTGGAGACATTCTACCAACCAGAAGAATACCTGTGATAGGGCTAGTGCTAGACTGTATTTTACTTTCATAACAGTTGGTTAGCTCTATATCCATCTTCTCACACTGGGTTTCAATACCGTGGCGAATAGATAGGTAGTACGGATCGTTTACCTCAGCTTCTTGCTTGTAATTGTACAGAGCAAGAAAGTGATGGTGCTGCTTTTTACTGCTAACCGTTTTACGTGAGCTGCTGGTTTTGTACTCCAGCTTTTCTGCAATTTCAAAGATACGCCTTTTGGTCTCTTCCTTAACACTCAATGTTGGATCTTCATTAAGGACCCTTGAAACCGTCGCCAATGATACATTTGCTTCAGTCGCGATATCTTTTAACGTTGCCATACTCACTTCCTGTTATTGGAACACTGG
>NZ_JAHGAH010001306.1:0-695 GCF_030248475.1 Vibrio sp. D173a | reverse complement strand
CCAGAAACAATAATTAGGGCATTTGTATCAATACCAGTCGCTTTCTGTACTGGAATCGCGAACATCGCAACGCCAACACCGAACCAACCTACTTGAGTACCGCCAAGAAGAGCAGAATGAAGCCAAGAGCCTTTCGTACCAAAAGAGAATCGAGCGAGAAGGTGAGTAGAGAGGCCAGTAGATGAGCCGATGTAGCCAAGAAAAGAAGTGTAAATACCAAGAATTAGGTTACCGATGAGAACGGCGAGGAAGAAATCATTGAAGGAGAGACCAGTACCGAGTGAACCGCCTGTCCACATACTTGCAGAGAAGAAAGTCAAACCTAACATTACCATTGTTAATGAAGCGACTCCTTTCCTAGCCGATGTTGGAACCGGCCCTAGACTGTAGTTGTTATCCGCAGCCATTTTATACCTCCGCAATTGATGAATTAATGTAATTACGTTCACCATATTTCAGGTAAACGTGCGCATTATGGTGATATAAATCACATAGTCAATGTTATTTTTATCATTAACTTGTCTAAAAGATTAGATAACTTTCTTATTTTTATATCAATCAATAAGTTACTTGTATTCGTTTTTTTAATTTTTTAGATAGAAAACGTTTACTAAACGGGGTTGTTACTTAGATAGGAAGGGTTTGGTTATGAAAGATGGTTATTATGTTGATGAATAGCTGTCTGTAAATGGTTG
>NZ_JAHGAH010001305.1:0-528 GCF_030248475.1 Vibrio sp. D173a | reverse complement strand
TCGCCCACTTTCCCTGTTGCAACAACGTTGTACTCTTGTCCTGCGATTAAATCTAGGCTGGTTTCGGGAACGACGGTCGTGGTGGTCCCATCAGCGAGAATGGCGTCGACTTGGACGGTATGGTCGCCAGAGGGAACAGAAATTTGTCCTGATGACTGTTGGTAATCAACGTTTTGTAGAGCTGGTTGCCCATCGAGAAGTACATTAACTTTGGGAGCATCAGGGGCGGCATGAAAGACTCGAAGATAGGAAGAGTCTGCTGCCGAAATATCGTGTGTATCATCATCGCCACAACCCACTATTGCGGCACTGATTGCAGTCACGATTGCAAAGGATTTAGCCAGTTTCATTGTCTTGTCTCCAGGTGATTTTTACATCACACAGATCTACGACTTGTTTGATTAAAGGATCAGAAATATCGAGGGGAGACAGAGATGGAAGTATGAAATTTACCTATTTAACTCTTTATTTTCAGTTGCTTGTATTGATGAAATTATTATAAATAAAAATGCCCCCCGAGGTGGGCAT
>NZ_JAHGAH010001304.1:0-792 GCF_030248475.1 Vibrio sp. D173a | reverse complement strand
AGGTTGCCTCGAAAAGTGGCTTCCCTTATCTACTTGACCCGTCCGATCAACTTACCGCTATGCACTTTTCTAAGTGGTCTCTCGTATTAGCCGATGACGGCTGGCAATACCAATCGCAAGGCAGTGCTCAAGAATTATCACAGCCGAGTGCACAAGAGCTCTCACAACGTTGGCAGCAGCTTGTTGGTACCGAGGTAGACTCTAAGACATATCAATCGCTTAGCGCATCTCTCACCTCACCACAGACCATTGAGGTATGGTACCAAAACCAAGAAGAGCCACAGCGCATCACTTACTACCAACTTCCGGATTTTTGGCTTCTAAAGAACTGGCAGGGTAAGTGGTTAGCAGTGTCGGTTGAAGCTGAGTATTTGTTGCCGTAAACCTTATTATTCAATGATCACAATAATGGAACTGTTTTATGCCTGAGTTACCCGAAGTCGAAGTCAGCCGTATGGGGATTACCCCGCATTTGGTTGGCCAAACTATTGCGACCTTAACTTTCCGCACGCCGAAACTTCGTTGGGATATCCCTCAAGAGCTCAAGCAGTTAGAAGGGACGGTGATTAAGGCGATATCACGCCGAGCCAAATACCTAGTGATTGAGACGGATGCAGGTAATGCGATTGTTCACCTAGGGATGTCAGGCTCTTTACGCGTGTTAGATGCCGATATAACCGCAGGCAAACACGATCACCTCATAAATTACGAAAAATGGTTATCGGAGTGCAGTTCTTAGTTCAAAGAAACTCGATGACTTTTGCTCTACAAACCGCTCTTAAAACGTCACAA
>NZ_JAHGAH010001303.1:0-683 GCF_030248475.1 Vibrio sp. D173a | reverse complement strand
TTGACTGATACAGAGAATTGACGCGTTGCACCGATTCCGTTGAAAGCTTGCAGGTTAATGCATAGTGGGTTGCTGCGCGGTGCTTACGAGAAAGTTGCAATAGCTCTCTAAGCAGCACTAACGTATCAAATTTTCGGTCATTTGATTTTTGGCGCTTCTGTGAAAAGTGAAACAGAGCGTAGACCATAGCCAAAGACACAATTGTTGAAATAAGCATAAACATAACTGACTCCTTGTATGTGAATACCTCCTTAGTGGTATGCGTCAAGCGTGCCAGAATAAAAATACTATATTATTCAGTGTCTTATGTTTTTGTGCGTATGTGAGGTTGTCTAACTTGGTGCAATTTAGCCCTAAAATAGGGAGAGTTTGATGAGATATATCAGGATATCAATGATATAGGTAGTTGTGATTGAGAGGGGAAGTAGTGGACTTGATCCGTTGTGATGTACTAGGTGGTCGTTATACACGAAAAAGCCCCGCTCACAGAGCAGGGCTTGAATTGATCTTTAAACGTGTTGTTTCGTTTATGCTAGCTTTAGGTCGAATTGATTACGGTAAGCAACCATGTCTTCGATAGTCAATACAGGCATGTTGTGCAGCTTACCAAAAGCAACGATCTCTGGCGTTTTCGCCATTGTGCCGTCTGGGTTAGTCACTTCACATAGTACACCAGCAGAAGG
>NZ_JAHGAH010001302.1:0-842 GCF_030248475.1 Vibrio sp. D173a | reverse complement strand
AGAAGCGGTGGAGTGCCCACGCGAATAGACCCGTATAAATGGCGAGGTATCCAATAAGCAAGCCCATTAGGAATAGGTTTGCGGCTAGTGGCATGCCTCCGAAGCCGTCAATACTGACGTAGACCCAACTGATGCCAGTAGCAAACTGTCCAAAGCCCCACGCGTAACCTGTCCACAGTGCACTTTTGGTACTTTGTTTGTGCAATAGGATTAACAGAATAGCTGGGCTGAGAATGGCGATAGGCCAGAAGGAGTAGGGAGCGAACGCGAGGGTTGTGATAGCGCCAACAAAAACGGCCGCAAGCGGCCGTAGTAGGCGATGAATAAATGGTTTAGTCATCTAAATTATGTCATCTCTTTAGAGAGAAGTTGTTATTCTTCGATAGTTGGAAGAGGTTGCTCGTCTGGGATAGTCACCTGTAATTGAATCACACGGCGGTTATCTGCAGAGGTCACTTTGAAATGGTAGTTTTCAATTTCTACAATTTCACCGCGAGTCGGCAGGTGCCCAAAGGCTGTCATCACCATACCACCAACAGTATCCACTTCGTCGTCACTAAAGCTGGTTCCAAATGTATCATTGAACTCTTCAATAGTGGTTAAAGCTTTTACTGAGAAGGTATGCTTGCTCAGCTTACGAATGTCTAACTCTTCTTCATCGTCGAATTCGTCTTCAATTTCACCAACGATTTCTTCGAGGATATCTTCAATGGTTACGAGACCAGATACACCGCCGAACTCATCGACAACGATAGACATGTGGTAACGCTCTTCACGGAACTCCTTGAGTAGGCGGTCAACACGCTTACTTTCTGGAACAACAACCGAAGGGCGAATCACTT
>NZ_JAHGAH010001301.1:0-484 GCF_030248475.1 Vibrio sp. D173a | reverse complement strand
ATTCTGCTGCAAAATCTGTCTAGATAAATTGTCTTGTTTTCAGCGTTTCGCTTCGATGGAGAGAATAATAGGGTGTCATAGTGATTAAGTGAAATTATCATAATTTATATTATTAATAATATTTTGTTATTAATCTCATTCGAGAAATAGTTCAATAAATCTTGTTCGAAAAATTCGAATTAATGCATCAAAACTGCCGGATTCTTTCTGTTCTTAGTGACACCTAGACTGTTCATCAACAGCTGAGGAAGAGCAATCAAGCCACCTCATTTTGATCGAATAACTTTAAGGACACGACTATGAAAGCACTTATTCAAAAACTCGCACAATCAAACGCTGGCTTTGGCGCATTGGCACTTCGAGTACCCGTTGGCATTATCTTTATGGCGCACGGCGCTCAAAAACTGTTTGGCTGGTTTGGTGGTTATGGTCTTGAGGGCACAGGACAATGGATGGCATCAATTGGACTTGGCCCGGGAGTGTT
>NZ_JAHGAH010001300.1:0-650 GCF_030248475.1 Vibrio sp. D173a | reverse complement strand
TGTTTAGCGTTTTTCCAGAGCTTTATGGTGCGGTGCATCAGCTAATAGCCTATAGCGCTCAATAACCTTTAACTCATCCGTCATTCCAGAATCGAGGTACGAGATATCTGGAATCTCTCTTTTCTAATCTCTTACCTCTGCATTCCCCAAAGAAGTTGGAGTTGCAGCTTTCAATTACATCAAGTTAGTAACCATTGGGGTTATTCGACTGCCACTTCCACGTATCCGCCGTCATTTCATCAACACTGCGTGTCGCTTTCCAACCTAGATCTCGCTCGGCTTTTTCAGTACTTGCCCAGCACTCAGCAATATCACCCGGGCGACGTGGACAAATCTCATAAGGGACTGGCTTACCAGAGGCTTTTGCAAAGGCTTCTACCATCTCTAGAACACTTGAGCCTTTACCTGTGCCTAGGTTGTAGATATGCAAACCCGCTTTCTCGCCTACTGCTTTTAGTGCTGCAACGTGGCCATCGGCTAAGTCCATTACGTGGATGTAATCACGAACGCCTGTACCATCTGGAGTTGGGTAATCGTTACCAAATACCGCTAACTTCTCACGGCGACCGACGGCCACTTGAGCGATAAATGGCATTAAGTTGTTTGGAATGCCTTGCGGGTCTTCACCCATAGTGCCTGATGGGTGTGCG